>NZ_CACSIH010000131.1:0-3259 GCF_902705805.1 Alteromonas alvinellae
ATGTACAGCAAAGATCAACAGACCCTAGCGGAAAATGAGAAAAAAGTGTTTTCTCAATTAGAAAGTCACCACATCGACTTAATTACACTAGATGTAAAACTGTCTAACGCAAGTGGATGGGATCTGCTGTCCACACTACGGATGGATAATTGGTTAATGCCCGTACTCATGGTATCGGCAAACGCTCGTGAGTTAGAGCAATATACGGCTCACACAAAATTGCATAACGGGTATATTTCAAAGCCGTTCAATTTGGACAATTTATTCAATCAGATTGGGCAGTTGTTAGCACTTAATTGGGAATATTCTCCCGATAAAACCGAAAGCATAACGCAGATAGAAAAGCAGCAACGAACGCCCGTTACATCTGACCACTACAGGGAATTGATCACACTAGCTGAAATTGGGTATTTATCTGGGTTTAATAGCAAACTAACGGAAATAGAAACCCATCATTATTTTTCCCCTGATGTAGAATCAAATATAAAGCAACATATTTCCCAATGTAACTTTCCAGAAATAATCAGATATTTAGGTGAGTGTATTCATGAATAATATCAGTGATGTCGTGCTAGTTGTCGATGACTCCCCCGAGTCTTTAGGGATGCTAAATGTTGCGTTAAATACCCAAGGCTTTACTGCTCTGGTAGCGTTAAATGGAGTACAAGCATTAGCCATTGTAGAGAAAGTAAAACCTGATGTAATACTTTTGGATGCCGTTATGCCCGAGATGGACGGCTTTGAAACCTGCAAGAAGCTGAAAGAAGCACTCCCCAATACACCTATAATTTTTATGACAGGCCTTACCGAAATCGATGATGTGGTTAAAGGTTTCGACGCTGGCGGTATCGATTACGTAACAAAGCCCATTGCCCCCGATGAGGTCATCGCTCGAATTAAAACTCATATTCAAACTGCAAAGATAGCCTTGAGCGCCCAAAGTGCACTAGATAGCACAGGTAGTAACACTTTTTGTGTAAGCTCAGAAGGCCGGTTATCCTGGGCTACGCCTAACGTTCATCAATTTATCGAAAAGATATGTGGTGAGGATACTAGCCCTTGGGCAAGCATTTCGAAAGAACTGGCTCCATGGCTTCAAAGTGAAAATTTAGAAGAATCGTCGATATTAACAATACATAGTTTCTCATCGCCACTGCAAATAAAGTATCTAGGTGTACAAGCACCGCACCATCTATTTAAAATAGTAGAGCCACCCACCAGTAAAACCCACCTTTGCTTGCAGGAAAAGTTACCGATTACTAAGCGAGAGTCTGAAGTGCTGTATTGGATTTCTTTTGGTAAAACGAGTTGGGAAATATCTCAAATTCTCGACATGAGCCCACGTACCGCAAATAAACACCTTGAGCAGATTTATAAAAAGCTGGGCGTTGATAACAAAACATCGGCCGCAGCAATCGCGCTTAGGCTACTAGAGCGTTCGTGATTTAGTATCCATAGGCTTTAACCCATATTCTGTAGCCCTCCTTTCTAACTAAACGCCGTAAACGTAGAACCATTAAAACCTACAGCCAAAGAAACACCAAAACCTATAAGTTGAAAGACATTAAAACCTATAGGTGATATAACACTAAAACCTATAAATAAGGATTGATAGCTGGTCAGTATCACGAGTAATAGTTGGAGCGAACATGAATGACATATCACAAAAACTAGCAGATTCGCTTGAGCAATTACAAAAACTTCAAGAGTCAGGGACTGTTGCCATCCAGTCTAAGCAACTTAGCAGAGTGCATCGAGAGCGGCTATTGAAGCACGGGTTTATTCGCGAAGTCATCCGGGGTTGGTACATACCGGCGATGCCAGATGAAAAGCCGGGTGACAGTACATCTTGGTATACTTCTTTCTGGGGCTTTTGCGGCGCTTATTTGTCACAGAGATTCAATAATGCCTGGTGCCTCTCACCTGAACAATCAATTAGCCTGCACATCGGCGATAGAACCGTACCTCAGCAATTACTCGTGCGCTCGCCAAAAGGCAATAATAAACCTACTGCCTTTTTACACAACACCTCGGTTTTTGATGTTCGATTGAACATGCCAGCCACAGAATACATTGAAAACTTGGAAGGGCTAAATGTCTATAGCTTAGCAGCTGCACTTGTTTACTCTTCGGCGAACCAGTTTCAAAATGCGCCCATCCAATTGCGTACTGCCTTATCGATGGTGACAGATGCATCCGACGTACTATCCGTTTTACTCGCAGGTAACCACAGTGTGATTGCTGGCCGTTTAGTGGGCGCCTTTAGAAATATCGGCCGGAATCTGATTGCTGACAATATCTTAAAGGGCATGCAAGCGGCCGATTTGAAAGTGCATGAAGAAGATCCATTTGTAGAAAAAGTGCAGGTAAACTTTGGTCGTCGTGATGTGTCACCCTATGTTAATCGAATTCGGTTAATGTGGGCACAAATGCGTGAAAATGTTATCGCGCACTTCCCTGAACAAACACAACAAAGCGTCGACATCGAAACCTACATGGCTGAAGTGGAAGACAAATACGTTACAGACGCATACCACTCACTGTCTATTGAAGGCTATCGGGTGACTCACGAATTGATTGAGCTGGTTCGCTCTGGCAGCTGGCAAGCTGAAGGTTCAGACGAGAGTAAAAGGCATTTAGATGCTATGGCCGCTAAAGGCTACTGGAATGTATTTCAGGAAGTTAAAAAAGCCGTCTTAGCGGTGTTAGAAGGTAAAAACGCTGGCGATGTATTGGAACAGACACACAGCGATTGGTATCTCGCCTTATTTGGCCCAAGTGTGGCTGCTGGTATTATTAAGCAGTCGGACTTGGCTGGTTACCGGACAGGACCAGTTTATATTCGTCAATCTATGCATACTCCACCAAGTAGAGAAGCGGTTCGCGATATGATGCCAACACTCTTCGACCTGCTCGCAGAAGAGAAAAGTTCAGCCGTCAGAGTGGTACTGGGGCACTTCATTTTTGTCTACATTCACCCTTACTTTG
Organism: Alteromonas alvinellae; assembly: GCF_902705805.1. Lineage (NCBI taxonomy): Bacteria > Pseudomonadati > Pseudomonadota > Gammaproteobacteria > Alteromonadales > Alteromonadaceae > Alteromonas > Alteromonas alvinellae. Next base: position 2,989 of record NZ_CACSIH010000131.1, read on the forward strand.
ATGGCAATGGCAGAATGGGAAGATTTGTTATGAATTTAATGATGGCGTCTGGTGGTTATCCATGGACAATTGTACCCGTCGAACGACGAGATGAATATATGCAAACGTTGGAAACAGCCAGCGTTAAACAAGATATTGTGCCTTTTACAAAGTTCTTGGCATCTTTGATTTAACCAACCTCAGTTTGGAGAAGTGAACAATCCTTCGCCCTTGGTACACATAGTTATAAAACAGTTAAGTGTCTAAGGCGTGTTGATCTTTCGTGATTAGT
>NZ_CACSIH010000132.1:0-1205 GCF_902705805.1 Alteromonas alvinellae
CAGGGCAAAATCATACTTGAATGAAATTTAAGCAAACAAGAGTTTTTCTCTGACTTCATCAGACCACGCCGCCTGCTTTAGCTTACCTTTCATACTGTCTTTAATAGGACTCAAGCGTGCTAAATTCATTGCAAAGCGGCGGAAGGTTGCCATATTTTCGGGCGCATCGCCGCGTCTGATGCGGGAGTCGTCCTCTCGATACGTCATATCCAGTACCCAATGTGATGCATTTTCTATCGACCAATGGCTGCGAATGGCTTTTGCAATTTGAGGTAAGTTAACCTCCAAGGAACTGATGTAATAAGCGGTCTCACTCGTTTCCTTATCTTTAAGGTAGCGTTTTCGGGTGACTTCAATGACCGACTTAATATTCGTCCAGCCTTGGCTTTGCGTCAACCAAGGCGTAATGGGTAGCTGAACGTAGGTACGCTCCTCGATGCGTCCATGACCATCATTGGTTAAGGTTAAACTGTTTGTTTTGATATCTTGTGGGGTATCACGCCGTGTCTTGTGGAAGTAAGCCGCTATTTCCGTTGCAAGTTTACCTTGGTTATTCTTGACTTGCAGAACATAGTCGCCTCCTTTTGCATTAATGGCTTTAGCGACCTTCTTCAGGCAATGCATGGCATCGGCAGTGACAATACTGCCTTTTAACTCCAGTAATTCAATCAATTCCAGTACCGTCGACACTTCATTTTTCTTACCCTTCGATTTACATTGTGCGAGGACTAAACCTTGTTCCACCGCGTAGGCCGACACGCTGTGAAGGGCGGTTTTCCTATCACCATCGAATGAATGGCGAAGCGTTTTACCATCAAACGCAATCACGGGCTGCCCTTGGTCTTCACGGATTTCATTCACCCAGCTAATGAAGCTCGTTAGCAAGGCGTTGGGCTCTAGCGAGCTGATAATACGGGCAATAGTATCGTCGACGGGTACACCCTCTTTAAAGGCCCTGAACTTACGCAACCAATCCAGTTTGCTGTCCCCAAATTGCTTAATGTCTTTCCATCCTTCAGCACCAGAAAGAATGGCCACCACGGTGAGAAAAATCACATCAAGTAGGTCATGCTTCTTATTGATATGAGAGCGTTTATCTTCAAGTGACTCAAAATGGGTAATAAATGACATCTGTGCTAGCCTAAAAAGCTAGATTTGATCACAGATGCGCTAGTTAACGCAAGTCAGAGTATGATCTTGCCCTG
>NZ_CACSIH010000133.1:0-35004 GCF_902705805.1 Alteromonas alvinellae
AGGTGCGCTTTTTTTATGCCTGCGATTTAGTTCGTGATTGTTGTGCCCTCTGAAACACGCCGTAAACCCATCCATGGGGGCTCCGACACCGCGTCCCTGCGGTGTAGGGTTTCAGAGGGCACAACAATCACTCCCTTACTATGCATAAAATAAGACTTTGGAGAGAGAGGAGGGAGTTCGCCGTAAACCCATCCTTGTTTTTACGTAAGAGCTCCGAAACCGCATCCATGCGGTGTCGGGTTTCAGAGGGCACAACTATCACTCGCGCTTAAACCATATCAAAAAGTTTGAAGGGGAGTAGAAGTAACACGTGGTAGACCCAGCGCTGCTTTTATATTCAAGCCTAGAGCTGCTTCCGTGCAGCCAAAAGTTCTAGATTAAACAAGTACTCCACTTTGGTAACTATTAAGCTTGTGAGGACTGTAGAAATGCGCGAGACGGTTCTATTGTTACTGCGGGAAGGTTGCGTTATGCATTACAGTTATTGACCGTGATAGTGGGCTTCTCACCTCGGTTAGGGTGACGATAAGTAAGCTTGCATACTTCGTCTTCTTCAATCTCATCATTGCTAAAGCCGCTAGTTTGTCTTTCTAGAGTAAAGATAACTTCAGGGGCCGAGCCTGTAAGTTTCCAATCGTCTTCGGTGAAGTCTGCTACAAGCTTTAAATTCGTTTGTGTTGCGTAAGGATAGCCATAGCGTACACGAATACCTGAAGATAGGGTGGTATCAGCGCTGCCTTCAACCCCCTCAAGGAGTGATTTAGCATAGACAAGATCTGAAGAAGCGACTAAAGCTGACTTTAAGCCTTTGAGTACGCCTGCCTGCGCGTCTTTTTGAATATTTAAAAGTTTAGGCGCAGCGGTGACAGCAAGTATGCCAATAATGACAATTACTATAATTAACTCTATGAGAGTGAAACCTTTCGTTTTACTCTGCATACCTTCTAGTCCTATCTTGCCCTAACTCGTTAAGTGTACAACCAAATAGTATATCATTGAAAAAGCGTTTTAAAATAGACTTTAGCTAAGGTCTATTTTGAGGGAACTTAGGTATAAAAAGCTAGGATAATGCCTAGCTTAATGGTGAAGGTTATAGGCTTATCCTGATCTACATTTGCTCTATTTTGTAACCTTTAGCTTCTAGTAGAGCAATTACGCTGTCATCGCCCACTAAATGTCCAGCACCCACTAAAACGAACTCTTGATCTTCATCGCCGAACATCGCTTCGATTTGAGGTAGCCAGTTTTGGTTACGTTTAGTGAACACATCATCATAAGAAGTAGGTGATTCACGTTTGAATGTATCTACTACTAACTCATCAATTTGTTCAGTGTCACCGTGTCTCCATGCCTTAATGGTGCTTTGTAGCATTTCTTTTAGCTCTGGTAAGGTTTCCAATGTTTCAGAGATGAGGCGGTCTTCCTCGCCTGCGCCCATGTTGGCCAGCATGTTGATTTGAAAATCTAGTGATTCTAAGTATTCGCTTGCTTTACCGTCACGTGCCGCTAACTGCATGAAGTAAGCATCCACTCCTTGCCCAGCCATCTGAGAGCGTTGTGCTTCCATAGCAACTAGCATTGATGCCACCATGCCTGGCTTGAATTGAGCTAACTGATCCGCAGTAGCGCCAAAGTTATTAAGGTAACTATTAAGCGCTTGATACGTTTGTTCTGAAACATCATCTTTAAGGGACTTGCCTTCTTCATACGCGAGCCCTGCCATCATTTTCTTTTGGCCTTCAATATCTGTCGGATCTGGCATTTTGACTTCGAACACTAGTGTGTCTGCTTGCTCATAGACATCGGTGAATTCACTCGGCAGTGGGAATTCAGAAATGGGTAAAATATGAATAGTGCCACCTACATATACGGCATCTTCACCATTAGACACTTTCCAGACGGACGTTTGGCTTTCATTGTCGGCTATAGCAGAAGTCACCGTAGATACAGCGAGCCCTAATGAGAACAGGAGTTTGTGTATAGAAAAGCTTTTCATCTTCATCCCTAAGGTTATGTACTTAATAATTGGTTAAAGCGTGCGATTTTATATCCCTTCGCTTTTGAAAAAATCGTAAAACTTTGAATAGTCGTGACTAAATTATAATCTAGCGTAGCAAAATGCAATCTAGATATAACCTGTACTTGGTCCGGTTTTTTTAAGCAATCAGGAAATACGCATCTAGGTTTTAAACTTGCCCGTCCGCGTGGGAAACTATCTATGCGGATTGGTATTCATCTCTGTTCACGTAACGTTATTCTTATAGAAAGCTACTTATCAATGTCAGGCGTTTATTCATTATAAAATTATAGACCTACTGATGTACGTACTTATACTCTTGTTTACTCCTTCTACATTAGCTACTACAAGACCTATGCAAAATAATAAGCCCCCATTACCCCAAGCAGCCAGCAAGGCGCTGATAGAAAGCATCTCAGCATTTCCCCACTTCACCAAAGAAGAAGTAATAGCGAGTACGCCTCGTAATAATGAAGAGTGGAGAAACTATGTTCACGCTAGAAATAGCGAGCAGAAGAAAAAAATCAAAAAGATGAAGAAAGAGCTTAACGTAGATGTTGAGCTTATGAATATAAATGATGTTGTAGTGCGCAAGTTGACACCTAAAATGATTACGCCTGAATTTGAAGATAAAGTTTATTTAGATATTCATGGTGGGGCGTTTGTCCTTTTTGGTGGTTTACCGAGCATTGAAGAAGGGCTGCTTGTCGCTGAAAGGTTAGGCATTGTGGTGTACAGCGTTGACTATAGGATGCCACCAACGTTTCCTTTTCCAGCCGCACTGAATGACGTAGTTGCAGTCTACAATGCTTTACTCGACCAAGCTGGTAAGGGAAATGTATTTGTGGGTGGAACATCTGCGGGAGGTAGTCTGGTCCTTTCACTAGTTCAGTCTCTTATCACCAGTAAAAGTCCTCTACCTAAAGCTGTATATGCAGGAACGCCATGGGCCGACCTTACCAAAACCAGCGACAGTCTTTATATAAATGAGGGTATAGACGGTGTGTTAGTGACCTACGATGGAACACTTGAAGCTGCCGCCAAACTATATGCTGGCAAAATAGCACTAACAGACTCGGCTATATCTCCACTTTACGGTTCGTTTGAAGCCTTCCCACCAACATTGCTAGTGACTGGGACGCGAGACATGTTTCTAAGCGATACGGTAAGGGTGAGTCGTGCAATACGTGATAGCGGAGGTGTTGCGCAAATAGAAATTTTTGAAGGGCTATCTCATGCCGAATATTTGATTTTCTATAAAACGCCCGAGTCTGAAACGACTTATAGAACGATGAAATCGTTTTTTCTTTCTGCCAACTGATTCTAATTAGCCAGTACGCATACCTTTCAGTATGCGTACCAAGCGGGCCATTACACAGGCTTAACTAAACGAATATTTCGGAGCCACCACTACGAAATAAACACTACAAAGCAAAATTTACGAACCAAAGATTACTGTTATTACGGTAACGATAGCTCCAATACCGGCAATTTTAAGCCCGTTCTTGTACATGGGGAGTTTGGGAACAAACATCAAAAACGCGGAAATCACAAAAAACAGCAGGCCTATGCCAAAGCTAATATTAAGCCAAAAGAGAGGACTATTATTTGTTGCTTTGTGCAGTTTCACCATTTTAGACAGAACGATAGGATAGTCTTTTTTGGTGATAGTGGCTTCACCCGTAGCTTTATTGTACTGGCCCACATTAAGTACGACTTCGTCTACATTTTCACTGGTGACTTTACTGCCTCTCATTTTGAGCAAAGGCAGCAATTCTTCACCTGATAGGTTTGCTTCGAATTGCCTAGTCTGGACTTGTTCGTACTTTAATATATCGGTAGGGCGAAAAATTAAAAGAATGCCGCTGATAGCGTATACACCCATTATTCCTGCGAGAAAAAAACCAAGCCAACGGTGATATTTGCGAAAAGCCATGTGAAATTTAGGTGATGCCATATTTTTATCCGCCCCAAAAAAGGCGTAGTTATAAACGAGAATGCATCTTATTTAAAGTACTGATTTCTTATTTGACCAAAATTTACGTTAAGTAACCGTTTTGGCTCAAGCTTGTGCGAATGCGAGTCGTAAAAAATCAACCAAGTGGTATGAAGAGTTGGAAAAAACTACGTCAGAATTAGACTTTAGTCTTACAATGGCGTTAAACCATGGCGACAAATGGTTTAATGTTAGAAGACAGACTTGGGCCTTTTAAGCTTTGATACATGCTAAAACTTCAAAGGCCTTAGAAAAACAATATTAGGATAATAAAATGCAGTCTATTGCCATAGTGATACTGGGCATCATTGGAATGTTGCTCGGTTGGTTCGTCTATTCAAAATTTATTGCGAGCCGCATATTCAAATTGGATGATAGTTTTGTAACCCCAGCCCATACCATGCAAGATGGTGTCGACTTTGTTCCTACCAATAAAGTAGTGTTATGGGGCCATCATTTTACCTCAGTAGCAGGCGCAGCACCCATAGTAGGGCCAGCAATCGCAGTTTATTGGGGCTGGGTTCCTGCCGTACTTTGGGTTGTCTTCGGCACGATCTTGTTTGCCGGCGTCCACGATATGGGCGCGCTATGGGCAAGCGCTCGTCACAAAGGCAAATCCATGGGAGCGCTCTCTGAGAGTGTTATCGGTAAACGCTCCCGTGCGCTTTTCATGATAGTAATATTCCTAGTCCTGCTTATGGTTAACGCTGTGTTCGGTGTTGTTATTGCTAATTCTTTTGTTTCTCAGCCCAATGCGGTTTTCCCTGCGTGGATGGCGATTGCAGTTGCATTGATTATCGGTCAGTTATTAAAGCGTAACTTCAGCCTTATTCCTTTGTGTATTGTTGGCATTATTGTGCTTTACGCTTCGGTATATGCAGGTAGCTATATCCCACTAAGTTTGCCAGAAACTATGTTTGGTCTAGCCGACAAAGCAAATTGGATCATCATTCTCTTTGTTTACGCAGCTATTGCCTCCCTACTGCCGGTTTGGATGTTGCTACAGCCTCGTGATTTCATTAACGGTATGCAGTTGCTTGTCGGCTTATTCTTGCTTTACGGTGCGGTATTCTTTGCTATGCCAGATATCACTGCGCCAGCATTTAACACGCAAACTGCAGTAGATTCACCAAGTCTCATTCCGTTGCTGTTCGTTACCATTGCGTGTGGTGCGGTTTCTGGTTTCCACGGCATTGTATCTTCAGGCACTAGCTCTAAGCAGCTAGACAAAGAGACCGATGCGCGCTTTGTTGGTTACTTGGGTGCAATTGGTGAAGGTTCACTTGCGCTTATTACCATAGTCGCAGTAAGCGGCGTTGCGTTTGCTGCATCACCTGAAGAATGGCATGAAGTATACAGTCACCTGGGCGCTGGCAGTGTTGGCGCGTTTATCACCGGTGGAGCAAACCTTATTCAGCAAGGCTGGGGATTGCCAGTAGATTTCTCTTCAACGATTCTTGCTGTAATGGTTGTTCTATTTGCAGGCACTACGATGGATTCAGGTGTACGCTTACAACGCTACATCATACAAGAGTGGGGCGATATCTATTCTATTGGTGCACTGAAAAACGGCGTTATAGCGACCCTTGTGGCGGTTGGCTGCTGTTTATTACTTGCATTTGGTGCAGGCGGTGCGTCAGGTAGCGGCGGTATGATCATATGGCCCCTATTTGGTTCTACTAACCAAATCCTAGCTAGTCTTACCCTACTAGTTATATCGGTTATGTTGATCAAGCTGGGGCGACCTGCGAAGTATACGCTTATACCAATGGTGTTTGTACTAATAATGGCTTTCTTCGCGGGCCTAATAAAGCTCAAAGAATACTATGTTGAAGGAAATTACTTGCTGGTGTTCTTAGATGCAGTCGTGCTGGTTGTTTCGGTACTAGTCATGCTCGAAGCTTTCTCTGTAGTGTCTAAGCTTAAAAAAGGAAACGCAACACAAGAATAAGCAGCTTAATGGCTAATTGAGCACTGATTCGATGTTTCATGGTTGACCTCTGAGTTTAAAAAGCACACTCTCGAGATAGTCAACATTCGGCCAGTACATTTGTGCTGGCCATTTTTATGCTTCTGCAATTGACCTAATCAGTTTTGTTGATTTTCTGTCGCACTTTATATCTGTTACTATTTACAGTGTTAAAGATTACGTGACTTTGTACACGAGTAGTGTATGTCTGCAAGTAAGGCAGCTATGTCTGGGTTACAAGAGAGGCTATGTGTCAGATATCATTTTACTAGGGCAAAATTTTCTAGCGTTGTTCATGGAATCAGCGCCATGGCTGCTATTGGGTTTACTGGTCGCAGGAGTGATGCACGAGCTAGTGCCTGTCTCTTTTCTTGAAAAGCACATGGGTAGCGCATCATTCGGCTCTATTAGCAAAGCTGCTATTATCGGCGCGCCTTTGCCACTTTGTTCATGTGGCGTTATTCCTGCTGCGCTCGGTTTGCGCCGAAGTGGAGCTTCTAAGTCTTCAACGATATCTTTTTTGGTGTCTACGCCCGAAACTGGCGTAGACAGTGTCTCTGTGTCTTACGCATTGCTCGGACCTCTTTATGCCATTGTTAGACCCATCGCGGCCATTACAAGCGCCATTTATGCTGGTTTGATGGTACGTTTTTTCGCAGAAGCTGAAGAAAATCGACAACAACAGTCTGAGGTGACGGTGTCATCGTGCTGTGGGTCAAAGCAAGCACCTAAACAAGAACCGCAAATACAGGTCAGCACGTCCTGTTGTGCAAGCGAAAAAACAAATGCTCATAGCCACGAAAGTACAGACACGCCTCTACCCGAGTCTTCGCCTTCGAAAATCACAAGCGTGCTTTCATATGCCAGTGGTAAGTTACTTGAAGACATTGTGATATGGTTATTAATTGGTTTAGCACTTGCCGCGGCAATTAAAACGTGGGTACCCACCGACTTTCTAACGCAATGGGGGGATGGCGTAGTCGCCATGCTAGTAATGGCACTTATAGGTATTCCTATGTACATATGTGCTACAGCGTCAACGCCACTTGCGGTGGGGTTTCTTGCGGCGGGGTTATCGCCCGGCGCTGTTTTAGTGTTTTTAATGGCAGGGCCTGCTACTAACGTATCAACCATGGGCATGATCAAACAAGAAATGGGCACGCGAACATTAGTGCTTTACCTTTTCAGTGTTATCTCTGCGAGTATTGGTTTTGGTTACGCACTGAACTACCTAGTATCTTCGTTTTCTTTAGCCTCAATGATCAAAACGCAAAGCCATGTTCATGAGCACGGGGCAAGTGTTCAGATAATCTACGGGTTATGTACAATCCTGTTGGCTGGGCTTATGGTGAGGTTGGGCGTGAAAAAGCTGCAGCAACACCGTCATAACCAAGAGCAACATTCGGCGTGCTGCGGCTAACAGTAGCCCAGCGGATGCCTTTCATTTTTAAGTGCTCAAATGATATTCATAGAGCGCTTGTATATCCCGCTCTATTATCCATAATAGTCGTTCATTTAATTAAAATTAAAACGCGTTTAAACCTACAAGGACGCTTGGAATAACTACATGCTTTTACTTATTGTGTATGTCTTCATTGCACTGGGCTTTTCTTTTTTGTGCTCCATTGCAGAGGCTGTGATTCTGAGTGTTTCGTCTGCGTACATTTCTGTCCTAGAAAAAGAGGGCAAAGCCAGTGGTGCGCTATTACGTAAGCAAACCGATAATATAAATACGCCTTTATCGGCTATATTAACGCTGAACACTATCGCTCATACTATGGGTGCAGCAGGCGCAGGTGCGCAAGCGGCCGCAGTGTTCGGCGACGCTTACTTAGGTGTTATTTCAGCAGTACTTACGCTGCTTATTCTCATTTTCTCAGAAATTATTCCTAAAACCCTTGGTGCAACGTATTGGCGAGCATTAGCTCCGGTAACCGCATATTTTCTTAAATATCTTTCAATTGTACTTATGCCGTTCGTTAAAATGTCTGAACTAATGACTAAAGGCTTTAAAGAAGACAGCCCACTTCGCGGGTTAAGCCGTAGTGAGCTACACGCCATGGCGGAGTTGTCGGGGCAAGAAGGTCAACTAGCTAATCACGAAGCGGCGTTTCTACAAAGCTTGTTAAGTTTGCACGAGCTGAAAGTGAAAGACGCAATTACCCACCGCACGGCGCTGTTTAAAGTATCTGAGTCGATGACGGTAGAAGGCTTTTTTCACAAGCACGCCAATATCGAATTCTCCCGTATCCCCGTATTTGAAGACAGCGACTCAGAAAACATTACCGGATTTGTTATGCGCTCTGATTTATTGGTGGCACAAGCCAGAGGAAATACGGATAAGCCACTTTCAGAATACGCCAAAGACATGGTTACTGTGTTAAACACTATGCCGCTGTCAGTCACCTTCGAGCACTTTATAACTAAGCACGTACATATGTTGCTGGTAGTCGACGAGTACGGTGGTTTAGAAGGCGTTTTAACTTTAGAAGATTTGCTGGAACGCTTGTTGGGCGTAGATATTGTAGACGAAAAGGATACAACAGTGAGTATGCGCCGGCTGGCTAAAATGATGACCAAGCGCAAGGAGCAAATGATGATCAAAAATGTTCCTGATGCCTCACTTGAAACTTCCTCACGGAAAAAATAGTTTATATCGCTGCGATAGTTTGAAATGTTATTAAGGATGATAGTGATGATAAAAACAACATTTAATAAAGCGAAACGGAATAATGTCCAAAAAATACACGGGCAACAAGCTAAACAAAAAACACTGTCATTAGCGTTATTCATATTACTGACCACTGTTTACACAAGTATCGCAGTGGCGCAAGAATTAAGCATTCCCTGCGATGAGGTTGAAGAAAAAGCCCTAGCTGAAGCGAAAGCCAATGAAGTTGCGCGCATAAGTGCATTTAAACCCGCGACTCCGTTAGAGCGAGTTAACCCGAGATATCCTTCTCTAGCGGCGAGAAAAGGCCGTGAAGGCTGGGTTAGGCTGAGCTACATTATTGATGAAGAAGGTAGAGTGAAAGATCCTGTGGTAGAGGATTTTTTCGGAAGCTCTTCTTTCAAACGCAGTGCCCTATCAGCCGTTAAAAAATGGCAGTATGACCCAGCAATAAAAGACGGTGAACCAACTCAGCAATGCCACCAAGCTGTTCAATTGGATTTCACTATCGGTGGAAAAACGGGCGCCACCCGCAAATTTATTAAAGCTTATAAAAACGTAGATGAAATATTCAAAGCAGGTAATGTTGAGGCGGCAGACGAGGCTCTTAAAGAGCTATTGAGTTGGGACACGTTAAATCGGTACGAGAATGCGTGGTTGCTCAATTTGGAGTCACAGATTGCAAGAGAACAAAGCGACATTGAAAGAGAAGCGAAAAGCCTGACGCGATTACTTTCCAGTAATGGACAAAAGCGTTTTAACAATGCCGTTTTTGATGACGATTATGTGGCTTACATACTTCAGAGGAAAATACTTCTTGATGCTCAGCGTGGATATTACGCCGACGCCCTAAAATCGTACAGCAGGCTTCAAGAAATGGATGAGCAACAACCGCGTATTGACGAAATTGCCGCAATAGTAAATCAGATTGAAACATCTATTGCGTCTGAGAAAAATCTTCAAGTACCCGTAAGCATGGGAGACAACGGTCGTTGGTTCCATACGCTGGTGAGAAATAAGTTTGCTTTTAATAACATACAGGGCGAACTTGATACTGTAGAAGTTCGCTGTGACTCTCACCGAGAAAAGTTTACGGTGGCCGAGGCTCACGTTTGGCATATTCCACAAAGCTGGGGTCAATGTCAGGTGATGGTAAAAGGTGACGAAGCCACTACATTCAATCTTATTGAAGTTGCTGAGAGTTCATAGTTTCGTTCAGCCAAGCTCAAGCTGAATAAAGGGAATTTACCTCACTTTCTTTGCTGCCAGAAAGCCACAGCGCAAGTTGAGGAGGGTGTTTCACAGTAACAGAGTTCTAATTCCTAAATAGAAAAATCTCGCAATTAGAAAGTGGCCGTTAGTGCTAACTGGAACAAATGTTCGGTAAAGTGTTCGTTGTCTTGGAAAAAGCGAAGGTTTTGTTGATTGCCTGAGTTTACCTGCCACTCGGCGGTTATTGAGAAGTGTTCGCTAATGTTACGCCCAGCGCTGATGGTAAACGCACGCCCCGCGCTGCCATTGGGGTCAAGCGCGTAATTGTCATTATCATTTACTTGATACCAGTCGGCACGTGTAGCAAACGTGTATGGAGTCATGCTGTATACAGCAGCAACAAAGCCACTTTTAAAATCGTTATCTACAATACTTTTGCCCATTAGCGTGTCGCCCACCAGCAACTGAGAAAATACCGTAAAGTTAGGGTTATACATGTAGCGAAGCGTTAACGAATGAAAGCGTGTATGCCATGCGTAGATGCGGTCAGACTCGACCACATTGGCATCTGCGTTGTTATCGTAATAGTAGTAGCGGATTTCAGCCATACGCTTGTACGCCACATGCGCGCCAAAATAGTAGCCGAAGCGGTTGTCTATTTCTCTAAAGGGTTCGGTCCATGCAGGAGCATTCAATCCATCCTCATCGATAACACCCGGTATAGGCAGAAAATTCACCCTATCATTGTAGAGCGATTGTCTGTCGTGAAGCGTAAAGCCCCGCCAAGAAAGTAGTGTACCTGTAGTATCGTTTCCTTTAAATACGCTGCCCAATACTTTCCATGACCAGCTGCTTCGTACTTGTCGGCCATTTTGTCTAACGCTAACTTCGATGCCTCCGATTCTGAGTTCTTCACCAATCCAGCTGTTTATAGCTGAGTTAGTGAGGAAGTGAGGAGATAGCCAGCCAAAATCTGTGTTTTCAGCAGATATAGCAGGGTAAAAGGCACCCACTTTTACTTCAGGTTTTATCGAGGAAGCACTAAGTGGCCGATACTTGAGATATAGCTGAGAAAAGTTGAGCCGCTCTTCGCCGTCGCTGTAAGTATTTAAAACACCAGATAATGTCCAATCATCAAACAAACGCAGGTTGGTTGATATAACGGCTTGAGAAAGGTGTAAGCCATCTCCTTCGAATCGCTGGTGGTTTTGGCCAAAGTCTTGGAAGCTTTGCGTATTTTCTTTTAGCGCCCACGATCCACGTAATAAAAAATCTGTTTCTGCGTAACTAGCTAACGAAAACGCTAGTGACAATAGCGTTAATAGTTGAGTACCAAACCGCATCAATAGTCGCCGAAACCAGAATCGAATCCGCCATCCCTGATTATGTTTGTATTTAGTGCCCATGTTACTTCAGTATTGGCAGAAACAGAGATTAACTTGGAAGGAAGCGCTTTTTCACCATCCACTTGCGGATGCCAAAAACGGACTGTGTATTTACCATGAGGAAGTGAAATTGAAGACTGTCCTTCAGTATTCGTTTTTCCAAAATAAGGGGAGTCTGAAACAACAATATATCCCAGCATCCAATCGTGAATATTACAGCCAATATCGACAATACCTGCATTTTCAAAGCGCAAAGGCTTTGCGGTAAATTCTTTATAAAGCTTTAGTTCGAATTGCTTTGCCGGAGAAAATGAATAGACATGATGAAACAAGTTATCTGCATTAGGAAAGGTCACTTCAGTACCCGCTTTTACTATAAGCACGTGAGGAACAAACTGTTTGTCTATTTGATTCATTACGGCAGGTTCTTGATGCGGCATCTGATGCGCCTCGACCTCGAACTGAGGCTCAAAAAGAAACACGCCGTTGTCGACGGGGGGGCCATCGCTATTTTTCAGCGTTATAGAAAACCTTGCGGTGCGCTCATCTTGTCCTAATGCCATACTTGAACAAGCCATAAGAAGAAGGGCGCTAAAAACGGTTTTGTGTTTCATTCAAGTACCACGGCACAAAGTATTCAAAGAAGACGTCTGTTGACTTAACCATAGAATAAACCCAGTAATATACAACTGCGTTACACCTTTAGTATAAGACCTTATTGGCTTCGACTTTATTTCGCTTTTAAGAAAACTTTCGCGCTGGTGCTTGTGTTTGACAGCGGTTAAACCTGAGAGAACTTTCTTACCAAGTTATGGTAAACATGATGAAGTCCGTCAAGCTGCTCTCGCTCTGCGGTGCCGGCGTTAACTAGCGACTGAATACTTTGGTCAAGCTGGAAAAGGGTTTCACGCATTTGTTGGTCGCTCACCATACTTTGCAGCCAGGTGATGGCGGCAATACGCTCCCCTTTAGTGACTGGCGTGACTTTATGGAGACTTGATGATGGGTAGAGTATGGCGCTTCCCGCATCGCATTTAACTTTTTGCTCGCCAAAACCTGTTTGAATAACAAGTTCACCCCCTTCGTACTCGTCTTTATCTGTAAGGAAAATCGTCATCGACATGTCGCTACGTAAAACATCGGGCGTATTTGGAATACGCATAATTGCAGCGTCTACGTGATAGCCATAGGTCTGTGATTCGCTGTAGCGATTAAAGCACGGTGGAAATATACGTTGGGGCAGGGCAGCGGATATAACTTTAGGGTGGTTACCTAACTTACTCAACAAGAGGTTAGCAAGCTGTTGAACACGCGAGTCTTGGGCATCCGCCTGACCGTTATTTTTGACACCTGCAGCCATTCCCATTGCCGTATTCTTGCCGTCAACAAAGGGAGCACTAGACAGTTGCTGACGAAACTGAGCAACGTCGCTTTTCGTCAATAAGTCATCAATAATAATCATGTTTTCAACGCTTTTAAGAGTGTTTTTAATATAAAAAGACCTAGGCGGTTGCCCGCCTAGGTCATGCTAGCATTAAAATTCGTAGCTAACGGTACCTGTAATGTTGCGACCATCACCGATATACATGAAGGCGCCAGAACGGTAGGCTGCCGTCCAGTATTCTTCGTCAAACAAGTTTCCAATGTTAACACGGAAAGTTAGTGACTCTGAGTGATAGTAGTTGGCGAATAGATTAACCACTTGATAATCAGGAACTACGATAGAGTACTCTCCGGTTTCAGCGCTATAGCCAGCCGCAGTATCTGGTTGGCCGCCGTACATTTCTGACTGATAGCTGTAGTCTCCACCAAAGGCAAACTTCTCATTAGGCTGATAGCGCATTTGAATGTAGAAGCTTTCGTCTGCGAAGTTACTTAGCGCAAGACCGATGTTATCTTCGCTGTAAGACTCAAGGATTTCAGAATCCATAAATGCAGCAGACGCCTGAATGCTAAGCTTATCGGTAATATCACCACTTAAGCCAAACTCAATACCTTCTACGCGGTTTTCACCGGTGTTTAATGTACCAAGCGTTGAGTAAGCATCACCTACACTCTCGTGTACGTCGCTCTTAGTGATGCGGAATAGCGCTGCATTTGCTACAAGTTTTTCGTCAAACAGCGACCACTTAGTACCAAGCTCAATATTTTCTACTTGCTCAGGGTCAGCTTGAGACGCTTGCTCTGGCGTACCACAAATACCGCCATAACCACAGTTAGCACCAAGATCTGATTCACCGCCGTTTATGTTGGTTGCCGTGCTATACGAAGCGTAGATGTTACCGTTTTCAGTGACGTCGTAAACTAAGCCTAAATGACCGTTGTACAGTTCATCCTCGAAAGCATAAAGCTGATCACCACCGCGTCCTGACGTTGCATTGGTGTAATCGTAGCTATCTACACGAAGACCGGCGAAAACGTTAAGGTCATCGGTAAGTTCAAAGGTGTCCATAACATAGAGTGAGTAGGTTTCAATATCAAACAGCGCATCTGCATCACCACGTGTGAAGGCTTTGCCCATCAACGAACTAATGTTATCAACTTCATTGCCACTGCCATCTAATAGGCAGTAACTTTCAGATACACCGCGACGACCGCCGGTTAAGCAGTTTGATGGATTAGTGTAATCCATATTGAACACGCCGTTGTCTACTGACTCGTCGGTGTATTCAAAACCGAACACGAAACGGTGATCAATACCTGCAAAAGCCGTATCCCAGAATAGGTTAAACTGGGTAGTTACATAGTCAACTTCCTGCCAACCTTGGTGGTTGCTTAACGATAGTGTATAAGCACCTGGTGCAGTAGGGTCGGTGGCGTCACGGTTAGTGCCACGCATACCCGTTGTAATGTATTCGTTTTCCGTTTTACCTACGCGGGTTGCGTTATAAAAACGCACGTTGTCACTGATATCGTACTCAGTACGTAAAGTGAATGTAGTCACTTCCGAGTTCTGAAAGTCTTCGTCTTGTGCATATACAGGAATATCTTCAAGCGGGTAGCCTGCATCCCTGTCGTAATAGCTACCTAAGTCAGGAATGTCTTCAGCGTTTAGGTAATAAATATCCCCGGTAAATGACAAGCGATCGGTAGGTTGATTGACATAAGAAAGCTGAACCCCTTCACGGTCACGCTCAATACCTTCGCGCCCAGGCTTATCTTCTGATGAATACAGGCCGTTTAAGCGCACTGCGCTGGTCTCAGTGAGGGTTTTGTTCAAATCGACGGTTACGCGCTTATGCTCGTCCGTACCTACAGCGGCATCAACACGGCCAAAGTTGTAAGCGGTAGACGCTTTTTTGGTGATAGAGTTAACCGCACCACCTGAAGAGCCACGACCGGCAAAGGTTGAGCTAGGACCTTTGGTAATTTCAACGCGTTCGGTTGCGAAGCTTTCACGGGTTGTCATACCTGGATCGCGAAGACCATCAACGAACACATCACTGCGCGCTTCGTGGCCACGAATAATATAGCGGTCACCAAAAGCATTACCATTCTCACCCGTACCTAAAGTCACACCAGCTTGCGCCTGCAGAATGTCTTTAAGGTCCGTTCTACCACTTTCTTGAATTTGGTCTTGGGTAAGAACGCTAATGGTTTGTGGTGTGTCAACAAGATCTGCTAGGCGACGAGGATCGCCAGATTTATTGTAGCGGTAGATAGATTGCTGTACGCCGTGAATTTTAATCAGTTCTATTGCTTCATCAGATACGGCTTCACATTCAGCAGACGTCGCATCGCTACACGTTTCTATTTCTTCCTGTGCCATTACCGCGCCACTACCGAATGCCAAAGCTGCGGCAATGGTCTGGGCGCCCATAGTTAATTTAGTGTTTTTCATCCTGTTTCCCTTGAGTGTGTGTAAGGAGGACGAAGTCTATTTAATAAAAATAGATATGTAAACATAAATGATAAACATTCTCATTTGATTTGTTTTTAAAGTGTTTTAAGAATTGCTTAATGCTTTATGTTGGGAGATATGGGAAATGTAACCAGCACAACCACACCAGATGCATCTTCTCTATCGTTCAGCGATATTCGGCCTTTGTGGAACTGGGCGATAATATTGGCAATGTATAGCCCTAGACCTAAATGTGGAGATTGTGCAGTGTTTTGCACGTCGTTTTCTTTTCTTACCGACACCATTGACTGGGTAAGCTGGCTCTTCATCCCTTTAGGAAGCAATGGCCCTGGATTACTTACGGACAATGCTACTGATTTGTCATGCTTTTCCAGCTTAATGGTTATTTCATCATTGTCTCTGCTAAAGTCGACAGCGTTTGACACGATTTTATCGAACAGTTGGGCAACGAGTTCAGGAGCGCCATCAATCAGTAAACTATTGTCCGTTGAAATGAATGTCCATTTTCTTAGCGCGTAGGTGTGCTGATAGCCCTCGACACATCCTTCAATGACTTTCACTAGATTGAAGGTAACTAAGTCTTCTTGCTCAATTGCCTGCTCTAATCGCGTGGCTTCACTCATACTGTTTAATATTGTACTTAGGCGGTTCACGCCGGACTGAGCCCTTTCAACAAAGACTGCCTGCTGACTGGCGTCACTTACCTGAGTCAGCATATCCAGCGACGACTTTACCACGGCAATGGGCGTTCTAAGTTCGTGAGACAAGCGGGATGCCATGTTTTCTAAATAGGAGTTGTACTGCTGTAACCGTGAAAGCACATCTGCAAATGAACGGGATAAATCACCAATTTCATCACGCTGATTTGATACCGGCAGGGTTCCAATGATTTTGCCATTATCATCTATCACGGCTTCAGTGTTATCGCGAAGGGAGCGAATGCGGTTTGAAATTCGCGTAGCGAACAGCAGTAACCCTAATGTACCTATGGTCATCAATGCTAAAATCACGTGAAAGAGCTGTTCTAACGCTCGGTTCCGCAACGTACGAATACCGTTAGTGGTTTGCTCTACAATAACCGCCCCCATTACATTGCCTTCAATAAAAATTGGGTAGGCAGCGGAAAGTACTATGGCTTTGTTATCGGGTGACAAACGCCATAGTGAATCGGGTTGGCCATTCAGCGCCGTGCCTAAATCCTGCCCTACCAATGCATAAGCATCGTCTAGCTCGTCAATAAAGTCGGCCGGTGGCCGCGTAAGAATTTGATAATAAAGAGGAAGTAACCACTCACTTTCTATCCAATGCCAAACTGCATTTGTAGAAGTTTCTTTTTCATCTACTTCAATGCCCGTAGCCGATTGAATATCACCGGCCCGAGCGAGTACGCGTTTGTGCTTGTCTACTACCCATACTCGTGAATCAGCATATTTTAACCCGGACAGTATGCGCTCAATTTCAGGGGAAGGGGTGATAACAGTACCTAATTCAGCGAGCTCTTTTGTATTCGCCGTACCTAACGCGTACTGCTTCAATCGACTTTCATTGTTGTCTACATCGACAAGTGTAAATGCCAAGCCGCCTGTGGTCATAGATAGCGGAAAGCGCAGTTCAATGTTGTAGCCTGTGGCTGTCTCTTGCCAGCGACCTTGAATAGAGAGCGCGTTCTCTACCGCCCGTGTGGTCGTTGTGTTGTCTGCGAGCTTGTACGCATTTACCCAGCCACTTTCATAAGGAGCAACAACATATCTTGCTAATTCTCCTTGTGGGGTTTCCATACCCACAAGCAGGTGGTCGCCTGTTTCCACGCTTAAACTGTTGGGTTGCCGCCAGAGCAGCACGTCATCACTGACTTCAAACATGGCATACAGAAATTGACCGTAGCGCCCCACCATATGCTTAAACGACAAGCTGGTGGGTTCACCCGCATAGCCATTGTAGTACTCAATAACTTCGCCACTGCCATACTCACTCATTAACTCGCTGACTTGCTGCCAGTCGTTAAGTTCGCCATCAAGTCGAATGGGGGACGGGATAGGTGGCGCGTAAAGATCTGTTCCGGGGCGCACGTCTTGAAGATACGCCGATTGGCTATCAAATAAAGCGGGACGCTCGTGTAGTGCAGTGGCAACAGCTCGCGCCGTACCAATCATGGTTTGTTCTTGACCGTTTCGCAGATACTGCTCAAGCTCCCACACATAGTTATAACCTAAGTAGGGTATGGTGAATAAGAACAGCGACAGCACCATAAGCTGAAGGCGTATTGAAAAGCGGAATCCCATGTGTTTAGTCGGTTGCCCTTATCTTTTAATCAGACGAAACGCGGTCTTAGTCGAAAGCCCGCTACAGCTGCCAGCGATATCCCATGCCGTAAACGGTGTCGATATGATCGAAGTTTGGGTCAAGCTGAACAAACTTCTTACGCATACGTTTAATATGTGAAGTAATAGTGGTGTCGTCTACCACCATTCTGGACTCATCCATTAGCTGTTGGCGGCTTTTCACATGACCAGGGCGCTTAATGAGCGCATGCAGCATCCAAAACTCTGTGACCGTTAATAAAACGGGCTGGTTTTGCCAGCTTACCGTCATTCTCGACACGTCTACTTTTAAGTCGCCCACTTTTAGCTCATCTTTTTGCTCTGTTGGGGCAGCAAGTAAATCCGTACGCCTGAACAAGGCTGCAATGCGCGCAAGCAAGTGGGCCATGCTGATATCTTTAGTCAGATAGTCATCCGCGCCCATTCTAAGGCCGCTGATAGTATCTACGTCGTTATCTCGTGCAGTAAAAAAGATAATAGGAAGGGTTTGGGATAGGCCTCGCAGTTGCTGGCACAGCATAAAGCCGCCTTCTATTTCGTCTTTCAAACCAATATCGATAATGGCTAAGTCGGGTAGGGTGTGGTTAAACGCTTCAGCAGCTGACGGTCTGTCCTCATAGGCATTCACGCTATAGCCCTGCGCTTTAAGCGCCATAATGTAATTTTCGCGAATGGCCGCGTCATCTTCCACTAATGCAATTGTCTTTGGCATACATTAACCCGCAAATATAATTGTAATAGAGCGCACACTATACCTATGAATGACAGCTGTTGCCTAAGTTCGGCATAAAATCCTCAAGCCTGCCTCATTTACGCCATATTTGAGAGTGGGCATCGTGAAATTTCAGCTGGTAGAGCATTGAGAAATGCGACTTTGAATAAGACTCTGCGCACTCCTCTACATGCTGATTGTACAGGCATTTTAAATCACCACCACATTTCCATAATTACGCGATTTTTCTGCCATGTATAACGGGTTTAATAGCCAATGCTTGTCGAGCACTCAAACGCATAACTGCTACCCTTTGCGCTGCGTACTACCCCAACGGTACGCGGCGCTTTTTTATTGGGGTTGAAAAAAGGCGTTTTCGCTCTCATTTAGAAGACGAAAGTTTAAACTGTTTAAAGCAACCACTAAACGCGAGTGTATTCATTTAATAGCATGAACTAGGTTACACTTCGTTGGTTGTAAGTTTTTAGCGACAGATAACTGCATCTCACTTAAGTTAATTAGGGCGTGCTGACCTTTGGTTTGCATCAAAGGTCAATACGTCTTAGTGATCACACTCTCACTACGGGCAAATCATGAAAGCGTTGGACATTAAAGGGTTAACCAAAACCTACAAAGGTGGCGTACAGGCACTAAAAGGCGTCGACCTTACAGTACAAGAAGGAGATTTCTTCGCATTACTTGGCCCAAATGGGGCGGGTAAATCTACCACTATTGGTATTATCAGTTCACTTGTAAACCAAACCAATGGCAATGTGTCGGTGTTTGGTTATGACCTCACAACGCAAAAAGAGCAGGCTAAAGCCTGCATTGGACTGGTGCCACAAGAGTTCAACTTCAACCAGTTTGAAACTGTACTGCAAATTGTATTGAATCAGGCAGGTTACTACGGTGTGCCGCGCAGTATTGCGAAAGAGCGTGCTAAAAAATACCTTGCTCAGCTCGACCTGTGGGAAAAACGCGATGCCCGCGCGCGTGAGCTATCGGGTGGTATGAAGCGAAGACTGATGATTGCTCGAGCACTCATGCATGAGCCGAAATTGCTTATTTTAGATGAGCCAACCGCGGGCGTAGATATTGAAATTCGTCGCTCTATGTGGGGTTTCTTAGAAGAGATTAACCGTCAGGGGATTACCATCATCCTCACTACTCACTATCTTGAAGAAGCAGAAATGCTGTGCCGCAATATCGCCATTATTAACAAGGGCACCATTGTCGAGAACACCAGCATGAAAGCTTTATTGTCTAAACTAAGCCTAGAAACCTTTGTGTTGGATATCAAAATTCCAGATGGTGTGTCGAATACGGACAACCTACTAACGGGCTTTGAACACCGTTTGATTGACGACCATACCCTTGAAGTTGATGTTGAGAAAACGGAAGGATTGAACCCGGTTTTCACCCAGCTAAGTGAAAAGGGTATTCAAGTGATGAGCATGCGCAATAAATCAAATCGCCTTGAAGAGCTATTTGTGCGTTTAGTTGAATCAGCGAAGCAAGCTGGCTAAACCCACAATAGGTAAAGGTGAAAAACATGAAAACTGAAAGTACACAAATGAACACAGAAGAAAACGTGGGTTGGTTTAAGCAAAACTATGTGGCGCTAACCACTATTTGGATAAAAGAATGTACGCGCTTTTTGCGCATATGGGTACAAACCCTTGTGCCGCCAGCTATTACAATGAGTTTGTACTTCGTGATATTCGGTAGCCTTATTGGTAACCGAATTGGTGAGATGGGCGGCTTTACTTATATGGAGTTCATTGTGCCTGGCCTTATTATGATGTCGGTGATCACAAACTCCTACGCCAACGTGTCCTCTTCATTTTTTAGTGCTAAGTTTCAGCGCAACATTGAAGAGCTGTTGGTGTCACCAGTACCCACCTCGGTCATCATTCTTGGGTATGTGGGCGGCGGCGTGGCCCGCGCCATACTTATAGGTATTATCGTTACATTGGTGTCACTGTTTTTCGTTGATGTGCAAATACACAACTTGGGTATTATTGCGCTCACTTTGCTGCTTACCTCTACCTTGTTCGCAACGGCAGGTTTAATTAATGCAGTATTTGCGAAGACCTTTGATGATATTAGCGTGGTTCCCACGTTCGTACTAACGCCTTTAACCTACTTGGGTGGCGTATTCTATTCGTTGTCGCTTTTACCTGAATTCTGGCAGTGGGTGAGTAAGGCGAACCCTGTTGTGTATATGGTCAACGGGTTTCGTTATGGGTTCTTAGGGGTCTCTGACGTAAATGTAACCTTGTCGCTTGTCTTGTTAGTGGGCTTTAATGCACTGCTATTTGGTGTGGCGTACTACCTACTTAAAACGGGTAAAGGTATTCGTAGCTAATGGCCAGCGGTAATTCTAGAGAAATCACAACATCGCAGGTAGGTATTCACGATAAGTTAGACGACTTAGTGAAAAAGTACCAAGCGAGTGAAAATAAGCGACCTATTAGCGACCATACACAAGCCGCGTTTGATGATGTCAGCGCGTGGCTTGATGGCTTTAGCGGCGAGATCATTTTAGATTCTTGCTGCGGCGTTGGCGAAAGCACGGCGAATATTGCAAGAGCTAACCCCAATGCGCGTGTTATCGGTATTGATAAGTCGGCGCTGCGGGTGGATAAACACGAGCATTACAGCGCACAGCAAGACAACTATCGGGTTATTCGTGCGGATGTGAACGACTTTTGGCGTTTAGTAAAGCAGTCTAGTTGGAACGTGACTCAGCACTTTTTGCTGTATCCCAACCCCTATCCAAAAAAGACGCAGGTTCAAAAGCGCTGGCATGGAAGTGCAGCTATGGTCGATTTAATGGCAATTACTCCTAATATTGAGGTGCGCAGCAATTGGCTTATCTATCTGATGGAGTTTGCGCAAGCGGCTAAGCATTACGGCATGGTGTCTGATTTATCTGAAGTCACCGGCGAGAACCATATGACGCCGTTTGAGCGAAAGTACCGAGGTAGCGGTCAATCGTGCTGGCAGCTAAACTGCCGTAGTGAAGAAAGCTGAGCTTTCTATAGCAGCATGGACTGCGGGAAATTGATAATAGCGGGGCGAAATGAACATCTCGCCCCGTGTGCTTTAGTTCTGGCGTAGAGGCCCGTTAATGGCGCGCAGTGGCACGACGCACGTTTGCCATAGGCGGGCTAAACACATACCCCTGTGCATAACGAATGGGCAGGCGTTTTACGCGTTCTAGATGCACCTCATCTTCTACGTGCTCGGCAATAGTGCTTACTCCATCGCGTTCACATAGCGACAGCAGATAGTCTACATATTCCCTCACTGCCTCTTGTTCGTCATAGTGTTTAATTAGCCCGCCAGCGAGCTTAATCCCTCGAACCGGCAAGTTCATTAGCGCACGTATATTGCCCGGACACGACCCAACGTTGTCGATGAAAACGCCCAGTCCCACATGCATACTTTTTTCGATAAACGCAGTGAGGTTTTTCGGATTGGATAGGGCAGTAGAAGCGCTCACTTCAATGCTTACGCGCTCGGGCGTGGGATAGCTAGCTAAATGGGTGATAAGGGTATTGGTAAGTTCTTGGTTTTGGAGATCATTGGCAGTTATATTGATGTTCCAAGGTATATTGACGTCGTGAAAATAGCTAGCACATTGCACAAACATACTCGCCGCAAGCGTGTTTACATGTTGCTCTCGTTCAATAAGATAAAGAAACTCGCTGGGAAGAAACGTTTTATCGCCTCGGGTAATGAGACGTGCCAGGCACTCATACCGCCACACACCGTGGCTGTTTAAATCAACAATGGGCTGAAAGTAAGGAACAATATCTTCTATGGAGAAATCCTCGGATATTTCGCGTATAGGCATAAACCGACCTCCTTGCATTTGTGTATCTATTAATGACCGACACGCTTTTTACACCTACTCTTAACGGGTATTGAAGGTCACACATTGATACTATTCATAAATTAAATATAGCTGAGAGTGCAAAGTTTTGCGGTACTAATTTGAAAGAAGTCTGGCGTTAGGCTTAGCCTTGCGACGTTGAGCCAATTGGGTTCGTGCACAAACTCATAAATTAAAAAAATTGACTAACTAGTCTGAATGTTTCACATATGACAACGAATTGGCGGTGTCTGCCCCTTGGCGAGCATTGCAATCTGATGTAAAGTGCGACACCCTGAAAGTATTGTGATAAGTTTTCAGGTTTGGCAACGAATGGACCGCGTCAACGCGCATTAGCCCTACCGATGTACCGTTAAGGGATATATTGGTTAAGTAGCTGCACCAGTCGCAAAATAATTGTGTCGCAAGCTAGTTGGCTAAAAGGAAAAGTAAGTGTCAGGCCGGTGTCCTACAAAACCGCCTGTTGATTTCGCCCAATGAATGTAAGCGAAATGTGTGATTGTTTTAAGTATGAGGTGTGTTGAGTGGGTGAAGCGCAAGTTAGTTTAGAGCACCTGTTTAGGGTCTTTACCAAACCTGAACACAAAGACTCAAAGCTGGCTCAAATAGAGCAGCATTTATCTGACAATATCTTAGATTTTTTGTCGCAGCACGTAGTGACAAAGAAGACGTCGTTAGAAGAAATTGAAAAAGACTTTTCAGACTCTAAGGTGCCTGAATCACCTGAGTTCGTGTCTACTCATGCTGAAAGCTTGCTAGACAAGCTCGTTGCGCATTCTGTTAATACTTATTCCCCTACCTTTATCGGTCACATGACCTCAGCGCTGCCTTATTTTCATCTGCCGCTTTCTAAGTTAATGGTAGGGCTTAATCAGAACCTGGTTAAGATAGAAACCTCTAAAGCCTTTACGCCGCTTGAACGTCAAGTACTGGGTATGATGCACAACCTTGTGTACGACCAGCCTCAGGACTTTTATGATGAGCACTTACACAGTGCCGCGCATTCTTTAGGCGCTTTTTGCTCTGGCGGAACCATTGCCAACATCACTGCCTTATGGGTGGCTCGCAACAAATTACTTGGCCCCCAAAAAGGGTTTTCAGGTGTGGCTAAAGCAGGTCTTGCCGCAGCCTATCGCCACTACGATATTAATAATTTAGGCGTGATGTGCAGCAAGCGCGGCCATTATTCGCTCTCAAAGGCTGTGGATGTACTGGGATTAGGACGCGAGCAGTTGTTAACTGTGCCCGCGCCGAAACAAACCCTCGACCCAGCGAAAGCCCTTCGCATCGGTAAGCGTTATCAAGAGGAAGGCAATAAGCTTCTGGCGATTGTAGGGGTAGGCGGAACTACTGAAACGGGGCATGTAGACCCGCTAGACGAACTTGCTGACGTAGCCAAAGAGTTAGGCTGCTGGTTCCATGTAGACGCAGCCTGGGGCGGCGCTACGCTGTTCTCGGCGCGCTATCGCGACAGACTAAAAGGTATTGAACGCGCAGACTCAGTGACTATTGATGCACATAAGCAAATGTACGTGCCAATGGGCGCAGGAATGGCGCTTTTCAAAGACCCACAAAATGCCAATGCGGTAAGACATCACGCGCAATATATTTTGCGTGCAGGCTCTAAAGACTTAGGTGCTACCACGCTTGAAGGCTCCCGAAACGGTATGGCCATGATGGTGTACTCGGCGCTGCATATATTCGGTCGCAAAGGGTACGAGCTACTTATTGATCGCAGCATTGATAAAGCCAAAGACTTTGCGCAGATGATTGATAAAGCCCAAGACTTTGAATTGACGACCACACCTATTCTCTCTTTGTTGACCTATCGCGTTTGTCCCGCTGAAGTGCAGGAAAAGCTGAAGCATGTGAATGCTAAAACCCGCAACGCTATTAATGAGAAGGTTGACGCCCTTGTTGTTGCGGTACAAAAGCAGCAGCGTGAAGCAGGTAAGTCTTTTGTGTCTCGTACTCGCCTGGAAGCGCCGGATTACCCTTCCCAGTGTATTACCGTGTTTCGCGTAGTGTTAGCGAATCCGCTTACTAGCCATAACGACTTGGCCGCAATTTTGGCTGAGCAACACTTAATTGCGAAAGAGACACAGGCTTGGAAAGAGCTAATGGATTTAGTTCGCGAAACAGAAACCGTTGCGTCTTAACCGCCGACTTTAACAGCAACACACAAAAAAACGCCCGATACAGGCTCTGTTTAGGAGTCATGCATCGGGCGTTTTCTTTTGTAGTTCGAGATTATCCGCGAGGATTGGTATTACGCTTAATCTCGCGTAATTTGCATATTATCAATTAAGCGTGTCTTGCCCATAAACATAGCAACAAGCAGAACTAATTCTTTGTCGCTATCGCTAGCAGGTTCAAAGGTGGCGGCGTTAACTACCTGACAGTAGTCTTTCTTAAAGCCTTTTGCTTCAAGGTTACTGACCATGGCATTTTCAAGCTCAACAAAGTCGGTGTTACCACTTTCTATGCCCGCTTTTAAGCGCTGCATTTCTGCAAAAATAGCACTCGCCGTCGCTTTTTCAGTGTCCGTCAGGTAGCCATTTCTAGAGCTCATTGCCAAGCCTGACGTTTCGCGCTCAGTAGGCACCCCGTGAACCTTCACTGCCATTGATAAATCGCGAGCTAACGCGCGAATAACTTGTAGCTGCTGGAAGTCTTTTTCACCAAAAAACGCATCGTCGGGCTGTACCATGTTGAAAAGCTTGGTCACCACGGTAGCGACGCCGCGAAAATGGCCAGGGCGACTGGCGCCACAATGCGAGTCTGAAATACCGGGCACTTCAACGAACGTCTGCGCATCCAGACCTGCCGGATACATTTCCGCTACGCTAGGTAAAAACACCGCGTCTGCACCCACAGAAATAAGCTTAGCTTTATCTTCTTCGATAGTGCGTGGATAGGCGTCTAAATCTTCGTTCGCGCCAAACTGCATGGGGTTAACAAAAATGCTAACCACCACTTTGTCGTTGTGCGCTTTCGCTTTTTTAACTAGTTTGAGATGACCATCGTGCAGGTTGCCCATAGTGGGTACAAAACCTACGGTTTCACCATTTCGACGCCACGTATTTACGGTGTCGCGCAATGCTGAAATACTATCAACCACCTTCATAATTTACCTCATTACTCGAAGCTGTGTTCAGCCGATGGGAACGCACCGCTTTGCACATCTTCAATATATTTTGATACGGCTTTGCGCATATCGCCGGTTTCTACAAGGTAGTTCTTTGAAAACTTCGGCATGTAGTTCGCGCTGATGCCAAACATGTCGTGCATCACCAGAATTTGACCGTCAGTATCTTTGCCTGCGCCTATACCGATTACCGGTATGGTTAGGGCTTCACTAACTGCTTTGCCTAGCGATGAAGGCACGCACTCAAGAACTAATAACTGAATACCGGCTTCTTCCAACGCTTTCGCTTCGCTAAGCAGTTTTTCAGCTTGGCTCGCTTCGCGGCCTTGTACTTTAAAACCACCGAAAACGTGCACTGACTGAGGCGTTAAGCCTAAATGGCCACACACAGGTACGCCGCGCAGGTTTAAGCCTTTGATGGTGTCGCACAACCAGCTTCCACCTTCCATCTTAACCATACTTGCACCTGCAGCCATTAGCTTTGCTGCATTGGCGTAGGTTTGCTCAGGAGTGGCGTAAGACATAAACGGCATATCGGCTAATACGAAGGCGCGTTCAGTGCCGCGACGCACACTTTTCGTGTGGTAGGCAATGTCATCGATGGTTACCGGTAGGGTGTCGTCTTCACCTTGAAGGACCATGCCTAAAGAGTCGCCAATAAGAAGGGCGTCAACACCTTGTTCGTCGAACATTTTGGCGAAACTGGCGTCGTAAGCGGTTAAAGAGGTGATCTTTTCCCCGGCCTGCTTTTTCTTAAGCAAGCCCGATACAGTTACTTTCTTCATGACATGTCTCAGATTGATGTTGTTGGTATCGTGTGGCGAACTATACGGATTTTGCCGCTAATTGGAAGAGCGCAGGCGACGAAGTCCATCCAGCGAGCAGTTAGCGACCCATGCCGAGATGGGTTTGCCATCGTGCATAACCATATTGGGCGCAATTTCAAACAGCGGCACCATAACGAACTCGCGCTCTGCCATGCCGTAATGGGGAATGATTAAGTCTGCGGTGTCGATAGTTTCGCTGCCGTACAACAAAATATCCAAATCCAACGTGCGTGGTCCCCAGCGCTCACCTTTGCGCTCACGGCCTTCTTCCAGCTCAATGCGTTGCAGCTGCTTCAATAAGCCGTGCGGCTTTAACGAGGTCTCAATTAAGCACACCGCGTTAATATAGTCAGGTTGGTCTTGCGGCCCCATCGGTTTACTGGAATAAAGTGAAGAGGTTTTAAGTACGCGGGTGTCTTCTATTTGACCTATCGCATCAAACGCGCGCTGGGCTTTTCCTTGGCTATCGCCGAGGTTGCTACCTACACCAATGTAAACGTGCTCTTTATGCATCAGGACCTCGCTTCGCTGGTTTACGCTTGCGCTTACGCGGGGCACCTTTTGCGCCGCCTTCGCTTTTGCGAAGGGCGTTAAGCATGCCTTTCTGCTTACCGTTGTCAGCGTGCTGGAAGTGCGTCCACCACTGAGCTAGCTCTAATAGATCGCCACCTTCAATTTGGCCTCGGGCAAGCAAAAAGTCATAGCCAGCTCTAAATTTAGGGTGCGTGAGCAATTGGAAAGCGCGACGGCCAAAGCGCTTAGGTAGACGTTGCTGTAAAATCCAGATGTCCCGAACCACGGTAGAGAAGCGTTTAGGGATCATAATACGTTGTGTTTGACGTGAGATAACCTCGCCTGATGCAATATTAAATGCATCATGAGCATTTAAGCCAGACTCGCTTTGTAAGCGTTGTGACTCTTCCTCAACCGGATACCACAGTAGTGCGGCGTAAAGGAACGCTGGCGTAACTCGCTGGTCGCTATTAATGCGCTCGTCGGTATTGGCAAGTACGCGACGTACAAACTGCATTTCACGGCTGTTTTCATCTTTCAAAAACGACGTTAGCTGAGGGAACAAAGGCTCGATTAAGCCGTATTCGTGCAGCATTAAGAAGGTTTCTTCTCCCTTACCCGATAAAAACAGTTTAAGGGTTTCTTCAAACAAGCGCGCAGGTGGAATGTTCTGTAAAAGGTTGGCCAGAGACTTAATCGGTGCAGCGGTTTTTGCTTCAATGCGCATGCCAAGCTTAACGGCAAAGCGCACCGCACGTAGCATGCGTACCGGATCTTCACGGTAGCGTGTTTCCGGGTCGCCAATAAGCTCAACTTCTCGTTTTTCTATGGCGGCTAAGCCATTAGCGAAGTCTTTTACCGTAAAGTCTGCCACGCTGTAATACATGGCGTTAAAGGTAAAGTCACGGCGTTCAGCATCTTCTTCAATGGTGCCGAATACGTTATCGCGTACTAATTGACCGTGAGCGTCGCGCTTTGCGACAGCCTTCCCCTTGGGAAGGTTGTCGTCTTCGTCTGACTCTTGGTGATGCCCGCGGAACGTGGCTACTTCAATGATTTCACGGCCAAACACAATATGGGCCAAACGAAAGCGCCTGCCGATAAGGCGGCAATTTCTGAACAAGCCTTTAATTTGTTCAGGTGTGGCGTTCGTCACCACGTCGAAATCTTTTGGTTCGTGACCCATCAAAATGTCGCGTACACAGCCTCCTACCAAATAGGATTCGAAGCCAGCTCCATTAAGGCGATACATTACTTTCAATGCATTTGCGCTTACGTCTTCGCGAGATATACCGTGTTCTCCACGGGTCATAGTCCTTGGCTTTAAAGCGTTAGGAGACGAACTCTCTTTTGAAAAAGCGCGCTTAACAGATTTAAAAACACGATGAATGATGATGGTATCTCCGCAGACTATAAAGGTTCGCTATAATAAGTGGATTCATGCTGTGGAACAATAATTTCGGGTGTTTTCACTACTTTTTTCCTATCCCACATTGAAATAGCCGCCTTAAGCGCTGAATCAATATCACCAAATTCTGACGCATTTGGAAAGGAAAAGCCTAAAAAGTGCATCACACGCACGAGATTATCTAAGGCTGTTTCGTTTTTAACCGGCGCTGCGCGGTTTTGTTTACTTAGTTTTCTGCCTGGTGCCACGGCAGCGACCGGCACGTGACCGTATTCGGGAGCACAATAGCCCAGCGTGTGGTACACGGCGCGCTGCAAAGGCGTGACATCAATTAAATCACACCCTCTAATGACATGGTTAACTTGTTGAAATACGTCATCTAAAATCACGACAAGGTTATACGAAAATAAGCCATCTCGTCGTTTCAGCACTACGTCTTCCGCTATTAAATCAGTGCTTGAATTAGAAGGCATAACTTTGCCCATAAGCACGTCATCAAAGGCTTCAAGTTGCGTATCTACTTTTAAACGAACTGCACAGTCCTGTGTGGTGGAGTGTACTGGCTCAGTTCGACAGTGGCCGTTATAAACACCGCCCATGGCTTTAATTTGCTTACGTGTGCAGGTACAAAAATAGGCTTTTTGTTGTGTAAGTAAGTCATCGAGAACCACTTGATAACGGGCATGTTGTTGGCTTTGATAGATGACGTCGCCGTCCCAATACAGGCCGTGGGCTTCTAGTGTAGTGAGTATGTCTTTATCTACACCTTCAATACAGCGCGGCTCGTCTATATCTTCCATGCGTAGCAGCCATTTTCCGTTATGGCTTTTGGCATCTAGGTAGCTGGCAACAGCGGTAACTAACGAACCGAAGTGAAGTTGGCCGGATGGAGAGGGAGCAAAGCGCCCTACATAGTGGTTATGCATAATAAAGGCTTAACAAAAAGCCCCATCTTTTCGGGATGAGGCTTTCTATATCAACGTAATCGAGGTTAGTAACTTAACCTTGAAGTTGTTTTTCTTTGATTTCAGCCATGGTCTTACAGTCGATACATAAATCTGCTGTAGGACGCGCTTCTAAGCGACGAATACCAATTTCGATACCACATTGATCACAGAAGCCGAAATCGTCTTCTTCAATTCGCTTAAGCGTTTTTTCAATTTTCTTTATTAGCTTACGCTCACGGTCACGTGTACGTAACTCAAGGCTGAACTCTTCTTCTTGAGCTGCACGGTCTACAGGATCAGGGAAGTTTGCTGCTTCATCCTTCATGTGTGTTACCGTACGGTCAACTTCTTCACGAAGTTGGTTGCGCCATGCTTTAAGCAATAGACGGAAGTGCTCCATTTGGGGCTCGCCCATATACTCTTCGTCAGCTTTTGGCTCGTACGGCTGTAAACCTGCCAGCGCTAATAGTCCTAGGGATTTTGTTTCTTTTCCTGTTGGCATCTGCCACATCTCCTACACTACGACATCCATCTTGTCCTGATTGGACCGATATCTATATCAGACTCGACATCTTCAGGCAATCAATCGTGTCTATGTAATTATTATGCTGGTGTATTGCTTTCATAAATTAGCCAGGTGTTTTTCATTTAACCAGCTGGCTACCAGCAAACGCATTAGTGCGTTCTCCCACTAAAACAAGGCGCAAATATGAAGCCGAAATGAAAAAAATCAACCTATTTTTTATAAAATCAAAGGGAGTGTTTGATTTAATAGGATTTTTTGTTCGTCTATTATACAGCTTGCCGCTAAAACCGTTACACCAGCGTCAGCGGCAATCTTTACGCTTTCTGCATAAGTTGGATCAATATGCTCGGCCACTTGTACACTTTCGATGGCGGTGTGTTGTACGCAGAATAATAGATTGGTTTTTATACCACTGTCAGATAAACGAGCAAGTTCTAAACAGTGCTTCGCGCCGCGTTGAGTGACTGCGTCGGGGAAGAACCCTTTGTTTTCATCTGCTAAGGTGACGGATTTAACTTCCATATACTCAGTAACACTCTGATGTTCGGCATTTTTTCGACTTAATGCAAAGTCGAACCGACTATTGGCGGTTGGCGGTGTTACTTCTGCTTTCCAATCCGTGATGTCTGAAAATTCGCTTAGCACCTTGTTATCTAGCGCTTCCGCCACCAGTTTATTAGCATTGTGCGTATTAATGCCGATGAAGTGGCCATCAAATGTTTGGGCTAGCTCCCAGGTATACTTGAGTTTTCGATTAGGGTTGGTGGACTCACTTAAAAAGACAGTGTATCCAGGAACCGCACAGCCAGTCATGGCGCCAGTATTTGGACAATGTGCAGTTACAATAGTGCCGTCGTCTAACTCAACATCGGCAAGAAATCGCTTGTACCTTTTTATAAGGGTGCCGCGTAATAAGGAAGGTGAAAACTTCATGTGTCGCCTTTTTTAGAATGTAGGTGAAAACACGTTAGTGTGTTTCGCTAATTGATATGTGTGTTTTTGAACGAGCACGTATAGCGTATGCGCTTAGCGAACAAAGCGTATGCGGTGAGCGAACAACAAGCGCAGTCAACAAGGCGCCAAAGAGTAACAAACATTTATGCAAGCGCAAAAAGCGCTTTGCAATAATATAACGATGTAATAAGGAATAAAACGCGATGGCAGAATTTACCGTTAGCCTTTCTAGAAACAGTGCTGAAGCAGTGTGGGGCGAGAGTGCTAAGCTTTCTTTCACTGAATCAGGTGCAGTTATTCACCTGCCCGACGACAAGCTTAACGAGCGTTTAATTCAGCAAGCGGCAAGAAAGCTAGATGGCTTAAGCTTGCCAGCAGTCACGCTAAGCGGTGAATGGCACAAAGAGCAGCAGTGGGCTTTTGCACTTAGCTTCACGCGTGCCCGCAAACCAGCGTCAATAAAATGGGCCGAAACGGCTGACAAAGAAGCGCTAGAGCGAGAATATGCGGCGCTACTATTTACCCGTCAGCTGGTAAACGAAACACCTGAAGATCTAAGCCCTGAAACCTTAGCAACCCGAGCAGCACAGTGGCTTAAGTCACTGGGTGGTGACAAGGTAACCTACTCAATGACGGTAGGTGAAGATCTTAAAGAGCAGGGCTGGATTGGCATTTATAATGTGGGCCGCGGTAGTGAACGTCCGCCTGCAATGCTGGTACTTGATTACAACCCAAAAGGTAATACGGATGCGCCAGTTGATGCCGTGCTAGTTGGAAAAGGCATCACCTTCGACAGCGGTGGCTACAGCATTAAATCAAGCGAAGGCATGTTAGATATGAAATGTGACATGGGCGGCGCAGCGACGGTAACTGGCGCATTAGGGCTATCTATTTCTCAAGGCAGTGAAAAGCGTATTCAGCTTATTTTGTGCTGTGCAGAAAACCTCATTAGCGGTCATGCTTATAAGTTGGGTGATGTACTTACCTACAAAAATGGGGTAACCGTTGAAGTGGTTAATACCGATGCAGAGGGACGTTTGGTGTTAGCTGACGGCTTAATGGCAGCAACTGAGACGGGCGCGCCGTTAATTATTGATGCGGCAACGCTAACCGGTGCTGCAGTGGTTGCTTTGGGTTCTGATTATCACGGCGTATTCTCGTTAGATGACAATGCCCGCGAACAAATGCTCAAAGCAGCAAAAGCAGAAAACGAACGTTTCTGGCCACTACCTCTTGAAGATTTTCACGCAGAGCGCTGTCCATCGGCGTTTGCTGATACCGCAAACAGCCGCCCGATGAAAGGTGGCGGTGGAGGCGGCGCATCAAACGCAGCGGGCTTCTTGTCTCGCTTTGTTAAGCCTGAAGGCTGGGTACATTTAGATTTAGCTGCGGCTTACCATGGCGGGGCAACATCAGAAATGCCGGTAGGGGCTACAGCTAAAGGCATTCGCTCAATCGCGAGAATGCTAAAAGACTTTAGTGCATAAAAAATCAGCTCTCGGCGGTGTGAATGGCCGTCGAACGCTGCTTGTTTTTGACTTCAACTTTTACGACATTCCCAACTCGCGTTTTATACAGTGTGATTGCGCAGCTTAAAAGCGAGTAGCGTTACTCGAACTCACATAGTTCTGCGCTAAGGATAAAAAGGCGTGATTTTGCAAAAAATCACGCCTTTCTTATGTAAATTAGATGCCGCCTAAGCGCTCGGCCAAGGTTTTATAGCGTTCAACATCGCCGCTATCGAAAAGTGGATTACCGTCGGTGTCTTTATCTTTCGAAACCAAAAGACTTTCGCGCTCAAGACGCTCTACGCGTACCTCTTGAACCCCTAAAAATGCAGCCACTTCTTTAACTGTCATCAAACTCATTGCAATTTTTCCTATTCTGATTGTTATAGTTATTGTTTTGTATTAACAAGGCCTCTGCTTTGGACAAAGCTGAACATCTTTTATCATTACATCAGAAGCGCTGTTCCTATGACATTACCTAAAAGGCGAACAAAATTCCAAGCAACTGGTTAAGATAGATTGTTGCGCCTGGTGTAACGTCTACAAGAAACATCGCGGATGTTGCTATTTCCTGCAACTACCTAATGCTGCTCTCTATTGTTTTAGTTAAGCTTATTTTTTCTTTTTTTCGAGTATTTTTAGCGATTCTTTTGTTATGTCATCTAGATATAGCGCCACTACAGCTGCGGTAACACGCCGCAATCGTAAATATTTAAAGTCACGCTAAGTGGGTAACTACCTATACGGGCTGGTATAACCGCGATAAAGAATAGCCACAGAATGTTAAAAGGTGTTTTTAACTCTCATCGCTTGGTTTACCATTGCGCGCCAAAACCATCTTTCAGCATGCATCTTGAGTTATACTCTTGGGTTTATGCTTAAACTGAGTTCACGCTCTTCATTGGAGACAGAAAATAAATGGATACTTGGTCCGCTGCCGTTATGCTCTTTCTGATCATGGATCCTCTCGGTAACCTGCCGGTTTTCATGTCGGTGCTTAAATCGATTGAGCCGAAACGACGTCAGTTTATCCTTATCCGAGAGTTGTTATTTGCACTTGCTATCTTATTTTTATTCCTATTTAGTGGCCAGTCGGTACTCAACTTTTTAAATGTTGAGCAGGAAACTGTGAGTATTGCTGGGGGGATAATTTTATTTCTTATTGCGCTGAAGATGATTTTTCCATCTTCTGGTAATCCAAGTGGACTCGCGGTGGGGGAAGAACCTTTTTTAGTGCCTCTTGCTATTCCTATGATTGCTGGTCCTTCAACACTAGCAGCATTAATTCTGCTAGCTAATCAAGCGCCAGACAGGATGGTTGACTGGTCAATTGCGCTTGCTGCATCGTGGTCAATTAGCGCAGTGATCTTATTATTCTCAAATGTATTTCATAAAATTTTAGGAGAGCGTGGCCTAGTTGCGATGGAGCGATTAATGGGTATGATCCTAGTTATGATTGCTATCCAAATGTTGCTGGATGGCGTTACCCAATATTTCATGCATGCCACTGGAGCACTTTAAATGGCAAAGCAAAAACTTAATACCTTTGGGCGCGTTCGCGCCTTGGAAGGCTGGAAAGCCGTTGCATTCGGTGCTGCATTACTTGAGCGTATGCTACCCAACTACACGCTTTTTTGTGAGTTAACGGAAAGTGGTGATGCAAGCGCACTGCGCAACTGTTTAAACTTAGTGTGGGAAACGCTGAAGTCTCCTAAAAGTAAATTTAATATTGCTGTACAGCTAGAGAAAGTGGAAGTTGCTACGCCCGACACCAGCGAACACGACAATTACGGAGTTTATCCGGCCATTGATGCGGCGATTGGGTTAGCCGGGCTTCTTAACTTGATGGCGGGAGACGATCCACAAGGTGCGGTGGTGATCAGTAAATTGTCTCAAGGCAGTGTTGAAGCCTATTTACTAGAAAGTGAAGAGGCGGACGACGAGACCGTAAAAGAGCATCCGTTGATGGCGTTTGAAGTTGAGGTACAAAACGAACTGCTTGATTATGTTGAGCAAGCTAAGTACCCAGCGAAAGCGGCAGATGAGATGAAAGCCCTTGCCTTGGAAGCTGGTATCTCAAATATTGGTCTCGAACTTCAATAAATTAACGATGTGAGATTAGCCTAGCTAAAACTATTGCTAGGCTTCGTGCATGTACATGTGTAGTTCATGCGCCTTTTTCTCTAGCGCCTTTTGTTTTGCATGCCGAGTGTTTAGCCAAAACTCACAGCGAATTCAAGCTCAACTGCGCTACGTCAATCAGCTTACCTCAATTAACATATAGCGAAGCGCACTCGTTTGCTTGTCTTTAATAATCTGCCAATGGGCGGGAAGAGCGGGTGTTGTTAACGTACTTTCGTGCTCTAAATACACCACGCTACCGCTTTGAACAAGTTTGTTGTCCTCTAACGCTGCAAGCGTAGGCGCGACTAATGATTTTGCAAATGGCGGGTCGACAAAAACAATGTCGTAAGGTGTTGTGCTAATACCGCTTAAAATACCGAGTGCATCACCTTGATGGACAGCAGCCGATGCCTGGTCGTTTGCTTTTAGCAACGTAAGATTGCTGTTGAGTTGACTTGCCGCTTGTTTATCGAGTTCTATAAAATCGCAATGTGCGGCATAGCGAGACAATGCTTCTAAGCCCAAACCACCAGAACCCGCAAATACATCTAAGCAGCGTGCATCGTTGATAAAAGGCATCAACCAGTTAAATAAGGTTTCTTTATTTCTATCTGTGGTTGGCCGCAACCCTTCTGCATTAAGTACGGGTAACTTTCTACCACGCCATTGACCACCAATAATGCGTATTTGCCCAGGGCTATTTGCGCCCTTTATTTTCCCATTTTTTGGTGAAAGACGTTTTTTTGCAGAAGATGGTGCCCGAGTAGGGCGAGAAACTCGCTTCATAGTGGCTGACAATGGTATCATGCGTTCATACATTAGGCGGCAAGTGTAGCCGAAATTGCTAAGAATTTATAAGGATTTGTCCTAACGATGTCGAAACTTTTTGGCTGGTTCAGTAAGAACAAGAAAGCAGAGAAACAAAAAGCCCAAGCGGAAGAAGAAGCTCGCTTAAAGGCAGAAGCTGAAGCGCAGGCGAAAGCCCAAGCGGAAGAAGAGGCCC
>NZ_CACSIH010000134.1:0-320 GCF_902705805.1 Alteromonas alvinellae
GTCATCGTTGTTCATATCAAAGAGTTTATGCCAGTTAACATCCTGCCACTTATCAGGGAAGTTATAAGCATCAAGTTTATTATTGCTGTTGGTGCCACTTATCAGTTTCACCTGTATTTTGTTGTTGCGTTTAAGGCGGCCAAATAACGCTACATCACGCACACCATCCCCGTCATAATCACTATGCTGATAATAAGCAGGGCTATCAAAAATAGCAGGGAAGCTATACACGCCGGCGTTCGCGCCTGTTGCGCCATCTTGAACGCGAAGTTGTGGTCTAGCGCCGTCTTTAAATGTGCCTTCAAGGGCAATTTCAGGTA
>NZ_CACSIH010000135.1:0-17250 GCF_902705805.1 Alteromonas alvinellae
ACTAATCACGAAAGATCAACACGCCTTAGCGACTCTATTGACTACGCGGTAATGGAAAAAACAACAGAAGCTGCAATGGTAACATTAGATGCGGGATGGTCAGACGTAGGTAGTTGGTCATCCTTGTGGGAAACGGGTGATAAAGACGAAAACGGTAATGTCACCAAAGGCGATACGCTATTAGAAGGTACCAAAAACAGCTACGTAAATGCAGAACATAGTTTAGTGGCAGTTATTGGCTTGGAAGATGTTGTGGTTGTTGAAACCAAAGACGCTGTTATGGTGGCAAATAAGAAAGATGCCGAACATATCAAAACAGTGGTAAACAAACTGAAAGCTGAAAAACGCCCCGAGTTTGAATTCCACCGCGAAGTGTTTAGGCCTTGGGGAAGTTACGATTCAATCGACAATGGCGGGCGATTTAAAGTTAAACGCATAACCGTGAAGCCAGGCGAAAAGCTATCTGTACAAATGCATCACCATAGAGCTGAGCATTGGGTGGTAGTGTCTGGTACTGCTAATGTGACCATTGGTGATGAAACGCAAATGCTAACAGAAAACGAGTCGGTCTACATTCCTATCGGCGCGGTTCACGCGTTAGAAAACCCAGGAAAGATTCCACTGGAACTCATTGAGGTACAATCGGGCGCTTACCTTGGAGAGGACGACATTGTTCGTTTTTCTGATAGGTATGGGCGCTCTGACAAATAAGTAAGAAATTTGAAGGAAACAAGCTTGAATTCCATTAGGACAAAAATTATTGCAGTTGCAAAGGATGAAGGCGCATATTTAGCTGAATGGATCTTCCATCATTTGTATAAAGGTTTCGATGAAATCGAAATTTTGATAAACAGAACTACAGACAATAGCCGAGAAATTGTTGAACGCATAAGCAAAAGGTTTCCACAAGTATCGTATACAAATTCTGATTTTGTTGATTGGGTACCAGGCTCTGCGAATAAAAAGTTTCAATATCTTGCATACGCAAATGCTTTAGAGCGTACGTTGAACGATACAAATAAATGTGTCACCCACATCATGTTTTTAGATATCGATGAATTTTGGGTACACGAAGACGTTTCGGTAACGATATCTGATTATCTTGGAACCGTTCCTCAAGGTGAAGGAGTCTCATTCTCATGGTTGAATGAATACCCAAAAGCAAACGCATTCGAAATGCTGGATAATACATTTATTGGCGAGCGCTCTAGATTAGTAAAATCGATTTTTCCTGTAACTAACGGAATTAAAAAAGTCCGGTTGCACCAACCTTTACTAAAACAAAACCGTTACATCAACGTTGATACTACACCATGGGAAGAAGATCCCAACATTTCTGAGCATTCAAAGAAAAGTATCTATAGCCCAGCATTTATATGTCATCGACTTTTCAGGTCACCGATGGAATATGTGTCGACATTAGCTACCGGTAGAATGTCTGGTGCTGAAATTCCGTTCAAAACAAACAGACATGGCCTTCCAAGAGCTAGAAAGGAGAGCCTAGTAACCGTAGTACTTGAGCACGAACAATGGCTGAGCTATGAGTCAAAACGGCGTGAATTTATGGAAGAACTTGATCTTGAGCAGCTCCGCTTGAAGTCACAAAAGTTTGTTGAGGAGCGGTATCTTAAGAGTATCTCTTACCTATCTTCTTTTTTGTCAACTCACCATAAGCCGCTGCTTAAACTGTTTGCTAACGTCAGCTGTAAGGAAGTAGAAAATGCATTTATCAAGCATCATGACGAACTAGTATCATCATATGTAAATAATGTTGAGAAAATAAGAGACCTCGCCATTTCTTGCGAGCACTACTCTCTTAAAGAAGCTCGTAGACTTATGCAAATGGCTCTAAAGCTGCGTCCAGAAGGACCGAGAATAATTGAGAAGCTTAAATATTATGACAATGAACTTGCAAACAGTGGTATTTGCTAAGTACGCTTAAAACAGGGTCAGAGTCTTGACTCTGACCCCATAATTTATGTTTAATCAGCGTTGAACAAGTCGCGGCTGTATACTTTATCTAGTACGTCTTCGATATCGCCCGTTACACGGTTGGCTACGATAACGTCAGAAATTTTCTTAAATTCTTCTAGGTCATTTACAACACGAGAGCGGAAGAACTCTTCTTCTTTAAGTACTGGCTCGTAAACCACAACCTCAATACCTTTCGCCTTAATACGCTTCATGATGCCTTGAATAGCACTGGCGCGGAAATTGTCTGAACCGGTCTTCATTATAAGGCGGTATATGCCAACAATCTTAGGGCCACGGCTTACGATTGAATCAGCAATAAAATCTTTACGGGTGCGGTTGGCATCTACAATGGCCTGAATCATGTTATTCGGCACTTCACTGTAGTTAGCCAGTAACTGCTTAGTATCTTTAGGCAAGCAGTAACCACCATAGCCGAAGCTTGGGTTGTTGTAATGCTTACCAATGCGAGGGTCTAAGCCTACACCTTCAATAATTTGTTTGGTGTCTAAACCGTTTCGTTCTGCATAGCTATCCAACTCATTAAAATAAGCCACACGCATTGCTAAGTATGTGTTGGCGAATAGCTTAATCGCTTCAGCTTCAGTGCTGTCGGTAAACAACACATCAATATCTTCTTTTATAGCACCTTGTTGAAGTAACTTAGCAAACACTTCTGCACGCTCGCTACGCTCGCCCACAATAATACGGCTAGGGTGAAGGTTATCGTAAAGTGCTTTACCTTCACGTAAGAACTCTGGAGAGAAGATTAGGTTTTCGGTACCGAAGCGTGCTTTTGCGTCTTTAGTGAACCCTACTGGCACGGTCGATTTAACAACCATCACGGCATTAGGGTTAATTTCCATTACCGTTTTGATAACCGCTTCTACACTACCTGTGTTGAAGTAGTTTGTTTGTGGGTCGTAATCGGTTGGTGTTGCAATAATAACGTAGTCTGCGTCTTTATACGCTAGTTGTGCATCTAACGTAGCTTCAAGGTTAAGCTCTTTTGTCGCTAGATATTCTGAAATCTCTTTGTCTTCAATTGGAGACGCTTTTTTATTAAGCATTTCGACTTTTTCAGGTACCAAATCGACCGCTTTCACTTCATTGTGTTGTGCTAGTAGCACTGCGTTAGATAAGCCTACGTACCCCGTACCAGCTACTGCTATTTTGTATTTGCTCATTGTTGATTCCATTTATCTAACAAGTTCCAACTTTCTAATTTATTTAAAGCTATTTCTAACTTGAAAACTCTTCTTTCGATTTGATGGAAAAGTTCTCACGCATAAGTGTAAGGTTTGGGCTATACGCGGGGTCATGCTGTATATACTTGCCCCACTGTTGTTTTAAAAATTCTAGTTCGCGATTAAACCTTGCTGCTTTTTCCGGCGCGTGGTCTAACCCTCTACTCACCGACTCATGATGATATAGCTCGGCTTCAGCGCAGTAAACATTTCGTACACCGGTCTCTCTGACTCGCAGGCAAAAGTCTACGTCATTAAAGGCTACGGTTAGATCTTTTTCATTCAATCCGTTAACGTCTACAAACAACGATTTCTTTACTAACAAACAAGCCGCCGTAACTGCAGAGTAATTCTGCGTTGCAATTAAACGCTTCATATACCCAGGGTGATACCTCGGGAAATATTTATGTGCATGGCCTGCACCACCACCGTACCCGAGTACAACGCCAGCATGCTGTATTCTGCCATCAGAGTACAACAGTTTAGCCCCAACACACCCAATATCGTCCCGTGCCGCATGCCCTACCATGCTTGATAGCCAATGAGGGTTTATTACTTCAATATCATTATTGATAAGCCCTATTATCGAACTAGTTTTACAAGCATGTTGTACGCCAAAATTGTTAATAGCGGAATAATTGAATGCTCCAGGGTAACGAAGAACACGGATTTTGGAGTGCTTCTCTAACTTAGCAAAATAGTCGAGACTTTCTTTTTCATCAGATCCATTATCGATGAGCAATATTTCATAATTTTGATATACGGTTTTATTTAATATCGAATCGATACAAGCTTTAACGAGCGCTTTGCCATTTTTAGTAGGAATAATAAGAGAGACTAAAGGCTCTGATTCAACAGGCCATTGGATAGTATTTACAGCGAGTTCTTCGTTATAAGATGGCGTCGCAGAAGTAAAACATTCTATAACCGTTCTTATATCTGCCAGAGCCTCAAGCGTAATCTTTTTATTAGGTGAGCGATGAATTAGTGTATACGGAACATGTTCAACTGATAAATGCGGCAGTTTTATCCATAACTCTGTAACTAGCCCTGCAACTGTCAAAGCGCTTACCGCACTTTGTTTCACCAAAGCAGCGTTACACATTACGCCTGTAAAAATATACCCCGTAGAAAGTTGAAGGTCAGGATTCCAGTCGGGCAAAAAGTGAGGAGAGACTCTTCGATCTTTAGCGTCAATCCTATCTGTATCACAGTAAACAATATCGGCGCCATTGTCGCATTTTAGAAACGTTTCAAAAGACTCTTTGTTTATCGTATCTCCGCTATTTAAAAGCAAAAGCCGCGTCGATTCAGATAAATCATCCACCGCTTCAGAAACTGTTGCGGCATAACGCACTGACTCGTCAACACTGCTTTCAGCTACCACGCAAATACGTTCATAGTTTACGCCTACCCGGTTAAGCGAATCTAACGTTAAAGATAGATTTTTTGCCCCAAAGATAAGCGCGTGAATTTCGCGACCATTTTTGTCAATAGAAGCCAGCTCTTGGAAGTACTGCGCCTGCTGTTTGAGGTAAGCACTATACAAAGCCATACGTTTTTTTTCAGAAGGGAAGCCGTAAAAAAGGCCTGAACGCTGTAAAGAGCGGCTATAAAACTCAGTGAGTTTATGGTTGCTTTTCAGCTTGTTTCTTACCGCTTTAGGTACTAAACCAACAGCCCCTTTAACGGTTAACATGGCCAATTTCTTCATACAGCTAATTGAATCCCTAACAGCGATATCTAACAACACACCAACAAAAAAAGCCGCAATTTTGCGGCTTTTTATTATATCACGAATTAAAGTGCCAAGTATCAGCTACCTGTACCTAAGCGCTCACCTTGGTAACTACCGTCAAGCACCGCTTTCCACCAGCCTTCATTTGCTAAATACCATTCAACGGTTTTACGAATACCACTTTCAAAGGTTTCTTGTGGCTTCCATCCTAGCTCACGCTCAATTTTGCTAGCATCAATGGCATAGCGCATATCATGCCCTGGGCGGTCTTGAACGTAAGTGATTTGCTCGGCGTATTTACTATCTTTCGGCTTAACTTCATCCAAAATAGCGCAAATGGTTTGCACCACTTCAATGTTCTGCTTTTCGTTGTGCCCACCAATGTTATAAGTTTCGCCTATCTCGCCATTAAGCGCTACTACAACTAGCGCTCGCGCATGGTCTTCCACATACAACCAATCACGTATTTGGTTACCTTTGCCATAAACAGGCAGTGGCTTTCCAGCTAGCGCATTTAGAATAACTAATGGAATAAGCTTTTCAGGAAAATGATACGGGCCGTAATTATTCGAGCAGTTAGTTACAAGCGTTGGCAACTTGTATGTGCGAAGCCACGAACGAACAAGCTGATCTGAACTTGCTTTACTCGCAGAGTAAGGCGAGCTTGGTGCATACGGTGTAGTTTCTGTAAACAATGGAAGCTCAGTTCCTGGCTCTACTTCATCCGGGTGAGGAAGATCGCCGTATACTTCATCAGTAGAAATGTGATGGAACTTAAACCCGGCTTTTTTATCGCCTTCAAGTGCTGACCAGTATGCTCTTGCTTGTTCAAGCAAGGTATACGTGCCTACTACATTAGTTTGAATAAACTCGCCTGGACCATCAATTGAACGGTCTACATGAGATTCAGCCGCAAGGTGCATAATGATATCTGGCTGGTGCGTGTTGAACACGCGCTTTACTTCATCAGCATCACAAATATCAACTTGCTCAAAACTGTAACGGTCGCTGTCTGACACTGAAACTAGCGACTCTAAGTTGCCCGCGTATGTTAGCTTATCTAAATTCACCACGGTAT
This sequence comes from Alteromonas alvinellae, assembly GCF_902705805.1. NCBI lineage: Bacteria > Pseudomonadati > Pseudomonadota > Gammaproteobacteria > Alteromonadales > Alteromonadaceae > Alteromonas > Alteromonas alvinellae. The sequence goes on from NZ_CACSIH010000135.1 coordinate 6,035, forward strand.
GGTCAGTGTCGTTTATAAGATGACGAACTACTGCAGAGCCAATAAAACCCGCGCCACCTGTTACTAAAATAGTTTTACTCATTTTCTTTTACCAAAAATATAATTCTGTTATTGCCGATTAGGCTTTCAGTTCGTCTAACATGCAGGCTAACTGCTTACGCCAGTGGGTAGGCTTGCACGACGCAAATGCTTCCCGCGCAGTTTGCTTATCTAATACGCTGTAATGAGGGCGCTTCGCAGGCGTTGGGTACTGGCTGGACGGAATAGGCAATACTGGAATTGATTTATCTAGCAACCCTTTTTCAACGCCTAGCTCTTGAATAGCTAGCGCAAAATCGTACCAGCTTGCTACACCTTCATCGGTCCAGTGGTAAACACCGGCTGTTTTATTTTCAGCGGCAGAAACACAAGCTTCAGCCAAACCTTTCGCCCACGTAGGCGTACCGACTTGATCATCTATTACGCCCAACTGGGGTTTATCTGCCATTAAGCGCAGCATGGTTTTCACAAAGTTATTCCCATGCGATGAATACACCCAAGCCGTGCGGATTAAGCAGCTAGCTTCTGGCAGTGTTTCAAGCAGCGCTTGCTCACCTTCAGCCTTTGATTTGCCATACGCACCTTGCGGCTCAATTGGGTCATCAGTTAAGTAAGGCGAGCCTTTATGACCATTAAAGACATAGTCGGTAGACACATGCACCATAAACGCGCCGTTAGCTTTACAAAAACTAGCTAAATTCTTAACGGCAAGCGTATTAATAGCGCTACACGCTTCGGTATCTTCTTCGGCTTTATCAACAGCTGTATAAGCAGACGCGTTTATCAAAATATCAACTGATAAAGACGTTAAAGTAGCGTCAATACTATCGCTACTCGTAATATCAATATCATCGCGCCCTAAAAACGTTATATGGTGATCGCTATTTTTAAGCGTTCGAGAAAGCTCAAACGCCAGCTGCCCAGACTTACCTATAATTACAATATTCATTTATCGCTAGTACCTAATGACGATTAAAATGTAGGCGCGTCTACAAATGCCACCCCAGCTTCATCCTTACCTGATAAAGAAGGCTTTTCACCATTTACTAAAGGCCAGTCAATATTTAACGTTGGGTCGTCATACTTGACCGATATTTCAGATTCTGGGTGATAATAGTCTGTGCACTTATACACGAACTCAGCAGATTCGCTGGTTACGTAGAAACCGTGGGCAAAGCCTGCAGGAACCCACAACTGACGCTTGTTTTCAGCAGACAAAGTAACGCCTACCCACTTACCGTAAGTAGGTGAGTTCTTACGCATATCTACGGCTACATCGTACACTTCACCGCTAACTACACGTACCAATTTGCCTTGAGTTTGCTCCATTTGATAATGAAGACCGCGCAGAATACCTTGGCTAGATTTAGAGTGGTTATCTTGAACAAAATCTACATCCGCGCACTCTTTTTTAAACCAGTCTGTACGAAAGGTTTCTAGAAAAAAACCTCGCTCATCGCCAAATACTTTTGGTTCGATGATTTTAACGTCAGGGATATCTGTACTAATTGCTTGCATAGAAAAAATATATCCGTTCTTGATATTTATTTAACGCGGTCGTGAATAACTTTCAGCAAGTAATCACCGTAACCGCTCTTCTTAAGTGGCGCTGCTAGCTTTTCTAGTTGTTCAGCATCAATGTATCCCATTCGGAATGCCACTTCTTCTGGGCAGCACACTTTCAACCCTTGACGCTTTTCAATAGCGGCAACGAAGTTTGCTGCATCAAGCAATGAATCGAGCGTACCTGTATCTAGCCAAGCAGAACCCCGCCCCATCAACTCAACTTTAAGTGAGCCATCTTGAAGATATAGGTTGTTCAAATCGGTAATTTCTAACTCACCGCGATGCGAAGGTTTAACTTCTTTCGCAAAGTCTACTACACGGTTGTCGTAGTAATATAAACCCGTCACTGCATAGTTAGACTTAGCAACTTCAGGCTTTTCTTCTATTGAAAGCGCGTTCCAATTTTCATCGAAGTCTACAACACCGTAACGCTCTGGGTCGTGCACATGATAGCCAAATACCGTAGCGCCATGCTCTTGTTTGAATGCATTTTGTAACGATATTTTCAGGTCGTGACCATAGTAAATATTATCACCTAGTACCAATGAGCAGCTGTCGTTGCCAATGAAGTCTTCGCCAATTAAAAATGCTTGAGCTAAACCATCGGGCGATGGCTGAACCGCATATTGAATATTCATACCCAAAGACGAACCATCACCGATAAGGTCGATAAAACGCTGCTGCTCTTCGGGAGTGGTTATGATGAGAACATCTCTGATACCCGACATCATAAGGGTAGTAAGCGGATAGTAAATCATCGGCTTGTCGTATACAGGCATTAACTGTTTACTGACTACTTTCGTTAATGGGTGCAGGCGAGTACCTGACCCACCCGCTAGAATTATTCCTTTTCTCATACAAAGCCTTTGTTCTATAAATTTTTGCTATACGATAGTATTATCAAGCTATGGTAACGAAATTTTACGCTCAAGCCCAGCCTGAAACAACCTTCAAATCTGTTGAGCATCAGTCGATAAATAAACACTAAGCAAATTAATAATTAAACGTTGGAATTCATGAGTAAAAGAACCTTGTATCTTCACATTGGATGTGAAAAAACTGGAACAACGAGCATTCAAAATGTTTTAGCAGACAACCGTCAAGCGCTATTGAAGCAGGGAATCTTTTATCCTGAATTGGGCAAGTTGAAATTTGCGCAACTTTTGTTGCCTGCAGCACTTCAGCCCTTTGATTATCCCGACAAGCCTAGGGCTGACTATTACCCTGGCAACGAAGCAATTGACCCAGATTCAGTTTGGAACAGCTTCATTGATTTAGCCAAAACGAATACTGACAAAGACATCATTATAAGTGCGGAACACTTCAGCTCTAGAACAAAAGACAAAGGGCTTACTTACCTTAAAGCGAAACTGAATCAGTTATCCTCGCTCTTCAACATAAAGATAATTATATTCCTGCGTCGTCAAGATAAGTTTATGGAATCGAGTTACTCGACAATTATAAAGGCGGGAGGAAACATTGGTTTCGATGCTTTTTTCGAAAGCCACATAAAACTAAGAGAGCGCTACGACTTTTCATTACTCCTTAATCGGTGGTCATCGTTTTTCGATAAATCGTCGCTAGTAGTAAAAGACTATGAAACAGAGGTGCAACAAAAAGGTCTGCTTAATTCTTTTTTCGATGTTACAGGGATAGATGGAAGTGCCTTGCAACTTAAAAGTGAGAATCAGAACCTTTCGTGGCCAGCTAGCGTTATCGAACTTGCCCGCCTTTGCAACACTCCCAAGATTAGCCCAATCCTTGCAAATCAGCGAGTATTGTTTCTTGATGCGGTTACTAGAAGCCTTCCGCCAGAGGGAAAAAAACAAGTCTACCGCTTTAGTAAAGAAAGGCGCGACGAAATTTTAAAATTTTACAAAGCATCGAATAAGGAAGTAGAAGCAGCGTACTTCGAAGGCAAGCCTTTGTTCAGCGAACTCACTGTTGAGGAGTCGAAGGGTACTGCATTAAATAACGAAACTAATATTTCAAAGCGAGATATAGCCGAATTATTCAGTCGTTTTTATATGAAACACAAAGAGTTTTTAAATTAAGTTGGGTTGAGGTAAAAATTGAATTTTACGATGTAAATCAAGACGATGAAAATGACATGATCGTAAACAGTATCACAACATCCCCTCTTTACCGAAAAGTAACGATAATAAGCGGCGAAGACTTTTCAGAACTAAGCTCCACTACATTTTAGATCGAAAGTCACGCTGTTATCGTTGCTGTCATTTGCGGAAAAAATAAACCCCTCACTTAGGAGGGGTTTATCACTAATTTCAAGCCACTATCCAAGCGGGCTTATTTGTGTAACAAGCTAATTATTTAATCAACTAATTGGTAAGTACTATCACCGCTCTTCGTCTTCCCATAAACAACAATGGTGGGCGTTCCATCAAAGTCAACGTCGCCAATTAGCTCAATAGACGGCTTTTCACTCCAGTCACTTCCCAAATTAACAGACGAATAAATACCATTTGAAGCATTACCATCTTTGATATTTAACTCGTAATTACCGTTGCTTCTTAGGCCAAATAAGAGTACTTCACTAATACTATCATTGGTTAAATCACCCACCACTTCGAATGTGACCTCAGTCCAATTACTTGGCCAGCCGTAGTTCACTAGCGTGTTCGACCGGCTTACACCATCACGCACTGTTAACTGATACCGACCTGCACTTGTTCTAAAACCACCAACAGCGAGTTCGTCAACATTGTCACCTGTAAAGTCAGGAATAATGTGGAATGAAGTAGACTCTAAGTCTTCTGGCCATGTGTAAATACCTAATGAGCCAGATGTTGACACACCACTTTTGGTAAACAACTGAGGTTTATTGTCATCTTTTCTGGTTCCAAACATCCCCCAATCATCTTCTCCATCACCATTTATATCTGAAAGACGATGCCAACTTACGTTAGACCACTTATTGGCAAAATTGTATGCCCGAAGTTTACTTCTAGAGTCGGTGCCATCAGTAATTTTAATTTGAACTTTACCGTTTCGCTCAATCTCTCCAAACAGCCCCACTTCATCTACACCATCACCGTTTACGTCACTCAATCGATAAAACTGGGGTTTTTTAAATAAGTTAGGGTATCCATAGGTGGTTACGTTGTTACCTGAAACAGCGTCCTTAACAAATAGCTGGGGGCGAGCGCCTTCAACAATAAATCGGCCTTGCATACCAAAGTCTCGAACACCATCGCCTGTTACATCGTCTAATACAACTAGAGATGTTTCTAACCAGTTTGCTGCCCAGTTATAAACATTAACACGGTTCCCTGTCATGCTATCTTTAACAAATAGCTGTGGTTTAATAACAGCGTTACCTAGCGCATCTTCTGTATTCAGCATGCCGAATATACCAATCTCTAAGCTACCGTTGTTATTGATGTCATCAAGAATATAAGCCTGTACATCTTGATACGGTCCTTGCCAATTTACGGTATGAGACAAAGTATTGTCAGCCCCACTCATAACCGATGCTGACACAACACCATCTTCAACTTTTATTAATGCAAAATCATCTGCACCATCATTATTGATGTCACCAAGGCGAAGAACATCTACAAGGCCCGATTGAACTTCATTAAATTTTGAAGGCCAATTGTCTAATCTGTCGACAAGGCCATCCCCATCGCTATCGTCACTTAAGGGGTCAAGACCAAGAGCAAGTTCAACGCTATCCAGCAGGTTATCGAAGTCTGTATCTTTAGGATCGCGAATATCAGGCGACAATCCATTCAGATATTCCTGCAAATTGGTATAACCATCACCATCAAGATCATCATCGGCGTCTGATGAATCTAGCCAATTTGCTAAGTGTGAGTAACGCAGTTCCCAAAAGTCTGGGATCCCATCTCCATCACTGTCATGGTTTGTATCGATTTCATACGTGTTACCTACACCGTACGAGATATTAATAACAGCGGGAGACATTCCCTGCGAACTGTGATCAGCATACAGTGTTGAAGTAACGACAGCTCCTGCCAATGCACGATTACTATTAGTTAGAAGCGATGGTGCGATAGATACCGCGGCTTCAGACTGACCGCTCATGTTGGCTAAGTCCCACTTCACCCAATCTCTGAAGTAACACGTTGAACTGGTTGTACACGAGCCACCTTCAATATCTCTGCTGTAAACAAAGGCTCCCGCAGGAGGCATATAGTACAGCTCAACATCTGCCAATTCAGTAAGCTTATTGTTGTTTACGCCTATCGAAACTTGCATCTGAGCACCTTGCAGAAGCGGGTATCCCACAGTTTGAGATGCACTAAGTGAAAGTTGGCGCCCTTGAATAACATTAACTGCTGAAGCAACTGCCATCGTTCTTGTTGCGGTATTAGTAACAATTCTGCTGTGAGTTTGTATAACATCTCCTGCTACTAAACTATCATCAGTTTTTAGTTTTAAGGAAAGCTGATGCCAATTACCCGCAGGCATATTACCTAATGGCCAATAAACAATGTTATCAATGACTTCATAAACGCCACTAGCACTTACAAACTCTGCATTACTGGGAATAGTAAGCTGCAACATCGCGCTCTCTACTATTCCTTCGCTAGGGTTACCAAGCACAATATCGAAGTCGATTTCGCCGCCGGCTGTAACATGGTGGCTTGCAGTATTGAGAGAAAGGTTTGGCAGAGAGCCCCCCAGTTCACTGGTGTATAAAAGCGCTGGGGTAGCTGACTGCACATAATCAGCAGTAGAGCTTTCTAACATAGCATGACTAACTGACACCCCCCCCGCTTCTGGGTTATAGCCATAAAAGGGGACTATAACAACTCTTGTTTCCCCGGGATCCAACTCTCCAAATTCATAGACTGTGCGATCATTCGCATACTTGGTCGAGCTGCCTAGTTGAGGGATAGAACTATTAGTATGAAACCTAGAGTAATTCCCAGCTTGAATTGTCAAAGCAACATCAGCATGACTAACTGTGTCAGTATTGCTAATAGTGTAACGTGTTAAGCCTTGGTTATATGAAATATCAAGCTGTAATGGGGTTTCATCTTTAACCACTAAACTCTCGCTACTTCGCGTTAGCGATTCACTTCCTTGAAGTATGCTTGACGAGACAACCAATGTTTCACCGTTAGTTGCAGAATCATTTAAAGTTGCAGTGAAACTGCGTTTTGCAGCATAGCCAGCTGTTAGTGTAGATAGCTCCCATTGAAGTGTATCGCCATTCAAACTTCCTCCATCAGCAATGCTATCTATTGTCAGCCCCTGTGGAATATCTATTTGGAGCACGAGGTTTTGCATATTGGTATCAGATTCATTTCCGTATGAGACTTCAAAGGATACAGCCTCTCCTTTCGCCACTACGGAGTGAGACGCAGACAGATGACTACTGATAGTGCGCTCACCATCGTAAGAGAAAGTTGTTCTGGCGCTTTGAATAAAATTATCAAGGCTATCTGAAAGAACCGCATTTTTAACCCACGGTTTACCGTCAACCTGCTGATATGTATTCAAGGGTAAGAAAATAACCTTCGATTCTCCAGGCGCGATACTGTCAAAGTCGAACTTTATCCAGTCTGTGGCGTAATACGTATTGTTATTTATATAAGGATACGTTTGTGTACCGTACACTCGTTCACCAGCATCAACTGATACCGCTAGTTGGACATCCGTTCTCGTTGTGCTGCCTGGATTAGTAATTACATATTTACTGTATCCATAATGTGCGGGAGTTCGGCTATCGCCAGTGCTTGTTGACGTAAGCGTAAGTGGCATGGCATCTGAGACAACTAAAATTTCAGATGCGCGGGCAAATGTTTTGGCGCCATTCTGAAGTCGAGAGACTAGCTTGAACGCTTCGCCTTCCGTCAGATCATCATCCACTTTCACAGTAATAAACCGCTTAACTGACTCACCCGAGGCTATGCTGCCTAACTCCCAAAGAACATTAGAGCCATTGATAGTAGCCCCATTGCTAGCTGTTTGTGCTGTTACTTCTCCAGGAAGCTCTAAAGGTATTTCAAGGTTTTGAAGTGTAACCTCTCCAATATTTCCGATGCCTATTTCAAAAGTTACCAACTCTCCAGGCATCACTATTTGTTTATCTGTCGCTATTGTAAAAGAAACTGAATTAGTTTGACTATACAACGTTGAAGGCTTTGTGCCTTGCACGAATGCACTAATAGAGTCACTCACAATTGCATCACTGATCCACGGAGCTCCATCTGTTTGTCTATAGCCACTAACTGGAACAGTTAATATATATTCCTCACCAGGCGCCAAGCTACCAATATCAAACGTTGGCCAATTTGATGAATAGTAATACCCTGAATTTGGTGCTGCGGGGTAGCTATCGTTGCCCGCTATTCTCGAGCCTACAGATGGTGATATATCTAATTTCACATCTGTACGGGTGATGGCACTGGTGTTAGTTACTACATATCTTAGGTAGTTGAACTGCGCCGGTGAGCGAACGTCACCTATTTGAGCAACATATAAATCGAGAGGTCGTTCAGCGACCACTGACACTACTTCGCTAGATCTTGAAATTCCAAGACTGCCGTTGTGCAATGTTGCACTTGCCGACAGTAACGCGCCCGCAGAAATATCTTCAGGCGCTTTTACTTTCAAAAGTCTCTTTCCGCTATCTCGTCCGCTCAGCGTTCCTACTTCCCAATTTACTGAAGAGCCAGAAACCACACCGCTGTCGCTTGCCGAAACCACTTCGACTTCACTTGGTATATCTAATGAGATTACAACATTCTGATAAGCCGTATCAGTCAGGTTTCCAAAGCTTAATTCATACTCGAAAAACTCTCCTGCCTCTATTTTCTGCTTGTCCGCAGACACACTCATTCTGATTGATTGCTCGTCATTCCATAAAAATGTAGTGTTGTTCGATTGTAGGACTTCTCCGCTTTCATTTTGCAAAACAGAAAAGAAGTCAAATGGCACCCCATCTATTATTCGGTAAGCAGAGATGGGCACTAATACACTAGTTGATTCGCCAGGAAGAAGCTCCTCTACTTTTAAACCTGTCCAACGGTCTGAATAGACGGTGCTAGTAGATGAAGCCGCACTTGCAGGACGAACTCGCCCTAATTCAATTCGACTATATGCTCCAGGCTTAATATTCAATGTTGCATTAGAAAGAATTTCGTTGCTGTTGTTAACTACTGTAAACCTAATATCAGTTGCTTGGTCTGTCATGGACGTATCGCCGAAAACAGATACGGCAAAAGTACTAGTATTACTATTACGAACAATTACCATGCTCTCAGAAGTCTGAGATGCGCTTAAACTACTGTTTCGTGACCACGCAACGGAAGTTTTATAAATATCACCATTGCTTGCATCATTTGGCAGTTTTACTGTAAAAAACCGTTTTTCACCGCTTCCAGCACCAAGAACAGCTGAACTTTGCCATACCACTGTAGAGCCCTGAAGCGTACCACCGTTAGAAGCACTGACAAAACTCGTTCCTTGAGGCATAGTTGCCGTAATATAGCTTCCCGCAAAACCAGAGGAGCCAATATTTCCAACTGCAACCTCAAAGGTTAGTTCCTCACCCGCCTTGACAAATTCTTTGTCTGCCGCAGTTTTCAGTAATATGCTTTCTTCCTCAACATAACTAACTACCGATGATGCGGTTTCAGGTGAAGCATTACTACCATGGGTAACTGACGCAGACAACGTCATATCATTCCCGAAGTTATCATCAAAGGCATTGTTAGAATAAAGAAGGAAAACAAAGAGTTTAGTTTGTCCTTGGGTTAACGTACCCATATTGTAGCTGACCACACCATTACAATAACCACAGCTATATGCTGGCAACGAGCTATACCCTCTGAACTCGAGCCCAGTAGGTAAAGACAATGTGAGTGTTACATCATTTCGTGTTGTTGCATCGGTATTAGTTACCGCAACTTTATATATTAGATGGCCTTCTTCTCGCTTTATCTTGTTGTCGAGAGAAGTTTCTACTTCTAAAGCATTTACAAGCTGTACAGAGCTGGCAAGAAGCAAGAGAATTGATATACGTAGCCATATATTCATAGCACTACGATTGATAAAGAAAGATCTATAGCGGGAGCGTTCCATGATAACCCCTGTTTCCAGTAATCTATTATTAAGGTACTTAGGAGGGGTTAGCGACGCTTTAATGAAGCAAGTCATCGACTTGTACCACACTCCCTGTAATACAACACCGCCATCTGCTTTGTGACTGGCAGTAGGCGATACATCTGCTGATACTTCATTTACATCAAACGCCAACAGACTAAATATTAAACGGTATTAAATCAACAAAAATTCCCCTTTTAACTTAAAGCATCTCTACTTTGACAACTAAACACTTGTTACACTGTGCAAAATAAATTTCTTCGACGGTCTATGGAAAACGGCAAACACATCACTCACCTATCATCGGCACTTATTATTCCGCAAACACAGGAGTCTGATTTCGGAAGAAAGCCATTTTCGCGAGAGTATTTCGCTGCAGGTGTAATGCAAAACGGGAATGCAAGTAAATTCTTTGGGCACGAATACAGCAACACCATACTGCAAAATAGTAAGTTGCAAAGCGAAATAGTGAGTTCAACTTGTCATAAAGAACTTACAGGAACCTGGTTTTTCGCTGGTACTTTTGCACCTCATTTTGGGCACTTTATCGCTGAGAGCTGCCATCGCTTATGGGCATGGAGTCAATTAAAAGATCAGGTAGACGGATTAATTTTCCTTCCGCCTCCAAGGTTTAGCGACATGGGAAAATGGGGAACCTTTGTTTTTGATGTACTTGCCCTTTTTGGAATAGAAAAGTCTCAGGTAAAAATAGTTACAGATGTAACGGAGGTTGAAAACATTTACGTACCCGAACAAGGTGCGTCATTTCACGGTGATGTGAAGCCTTGGTATCAAAATTGGCTTGTCCAAAACCCGCTTGTTAAAAACTCTGAGCCAAATCCCTCTGCTAATAAAAAATTATTTATTTCAAGAAGAAACTACAAACTTAAAGGAAGAGTGGCGGGAATGGATGCTTTCGCCGACTTTTTAGTTGATCACGGGTACCAAGAAGTGTGCCCAGAAAACCTTGGTTTTGCAGAGCAACTTGCGGTGTTGGCATCTGCAGAGCGTATCATCTGGGAAGAAGGTAGCGCCGTGCACTTAATGGAGCTTTTACCGCAACAAGCAGCCAAGGCGGCGCTGATAATGCGCCGCCCTACTAACCCTAATATAAAGAACTTTCTTGAAAAAAAGTATTCTGACCTATACACCGACGATGAATTAATCATGGATCAGCGTGTTCAAAGCCGCGCGAATAATGCGCAAGCATACTTTGCCAATATTGATAAAACGGTAAAAGGGCTTAAACAAAATGGATTTATTGAAACCACTCATCACGTAGAAGAACTTAAGTACCGTGTTATTGCCGAAGAGTTAGAAGATGCCCGCAGTTACGTGAAAGCATTAAAAGTTTCATCGGAAGTAAGGAAAGGATACATTGGTAAGCTTCGACTACTTCAAAAGCTAAGACGTTTGGGTTTAGACAACCGACATTTATTGAAACGGGCGTTATTCAACAATGCGTTAAGAAACGGAAATAATGAGGTGGTTTAATTGAGTTGACCAGTCCA
>NZ_CACSIH010000136.1:0-18476 GCF_902705805.1 Alteromonas alvinellae
GACCAAAATTCGTACACCAAAGGTCAACAGGCCCTAGAGTCCGCGAGCATAGGATTAACGAATTCGTGAGAGAACGTGTGACGTGTAAATGTGCCGAGAAGTTGCTTATATTTCAAATCAGGCGAGCAGATATTCTCTATACCCAACGGTAATGGGCACCTTGATGCAAAGTTAGGTTCGAGGCATGGAGGGAAGAAATAAACAGAGTGCCATCTCGCGACAGCACCCATGTTTCATGCAAGGGCGTTTTTAAGCGTTAAAGCCCTACGCTGTTACAACCACGCTGGCTGTTTATCTTCGAAGGCTTCAATAGCGCTTGTAAGCTCTAGCGTTTGACCGATAGCATCTAAACCTTTAATAAGGTTGTTTTTGTGATGCTCAGCAATATCGAAGCTGAAGCTGGTATCGTTAAAACTTACCGTTTGCGCTGGAAGATCAACGGTGATCTTAGTTGCTGGGTCTGCCTTCACTGCAGCAAACAATGCGTCCATTTGCTCGCTTGATAATGCCACAGGCACTAGCTGATTATTAATGCAGTTGCCGTAAAAAATATCAGCAAAGCTGGTGGCAATAACCGTTTTAAATCCAAAGTCGGCAAGTGCCCACGGCGCGTGTTCTCGGCTTGATCCACAACCAAAGTTTTCGCGAGCTAGCAACAGACTCGCACCTTTGTGCTCAGGCTTATTCAGCGCGAACGCTGGGTTTGGCTCTTTCTCTTCTAAATCCAAATAGCGCCAGTCGTGGAACAAATGTTTCCCGTAGCCAGCACGCGTTACGCCAGTTAGAAACTGCTTTGGAATGATTTGGTCGGTATCGACATTGGCCTGATCAAGTGGCGCAGCAATGCCTGTGTGTTGTGTAAAACCTTGTTCAGACATAACTTACTCCTGATAATCTCTAACGTCAGCAAAGCGACCGGTAATTGCCGCGGCAGCAGCCATTGCTGGGCTTACTAAGTGAGTACGCGCCCCACGGCCTTGACGGCCTTCAAAGTTACGGTTACTGGTAGAGGCACATCTATCACCTGCCACCAATTTGTCGTCGTTCATTCCAAGGCACATTGAACAGCCAGGCAAACGCCATTCAAAGCCTGCATCGATAAAGATTTTGTCTAAACCTTCAGCTTCAGCCTGGCGTTTAACATTACCTGACCCTGGAACCACAATAGCAGTCACTGAATCGGCGACTTTGCCGCGCTTGGCAATTTGTGCCGCTGCGCGCATATCTTCAATACGCCCGTTGGTACATGAGCCGATAAATACGTGGTTAACGGCTACGTCGGCAAGCCTTTCGCCGGGTTTTAGGCCCATGTATTCAAGTGCTTTCACTGCGCTTTCTTTTTCAATCGGATCGCTGAAATCTTCGGGTGCAGGAACAGGCGTGTTTACGCCAATAACCTGGCCTGGGTTTGTACCCCAAGTAACCTGAGGAGCAATATCTGCCGCTTCAAGTTCAACCACAGTGTCAAACGTAGCACCCTCTTCGGTGTAAAGGGTTTTCCAGTAAGCGACGGCGTCTTCCCAGTCTTGGCCTTTAGGCGCGTATTCACGGCCTTCAAGGTAAGCAAAGGTTTTCTCGTCTGGTGCAACAAGACCTGCTTTCGCACCAGCTTCAATACTCATATTACAAACTGTCATGCGCTCTTCCATGCTCAAACCGCGGATAGCTTCACCTGCGTATTCGATAACATGACCAGTAGCGCCAGCGTGGCCAATTTTTCCAATAATGGCAAGAATAATGTCTTTTGCGGTAATACCGACAGGAAGCTTGCCATTTACGTTGATAAGCATGCTTTTCGCGCGGCTTTGTTTCAACGTTTGCGTGGCCAATACATGCTCTACCTGAGAGGTACCAATACCAAATGCCAGCGCACCAAATGCACCGTGGGTTGCAGTGTGTGAGTCACCACACACCACCGTCATACCAGGCTGAATTAAACCTAATTCAGGGCCCATAACGTGCACGATACCTTGCTTTTGGTGGCCCACTGGAAATAGCTGAATGCCGTGTTCTTCACAGTTTTTTGCCAAGGTTTGTAGCTGAAGCGCATTTGCCGGACCACAGGCATCAATTGCCAGTGAACGGGTTGAAATGCTGTGATCCATGGTGCCAACCGTGCGATCAGGGCGTCGTACTTTACGGCCTTTTTCATTAAGGCCAGCGAATGCCTGAGGTGACGTCACTTCGTGAATTAGGTGACGGTCGATATAAATTAAGCTGTCTTCACCGATTTGGTCAATAATGTGGGCTTGCCACACTTTGTCATATAAGGTCTTGGCCATGAGGTTGTTTTACTCCTGCGCCATTAATTGTTTAACGATTTCATCGCCTACTTGCGACGTGCTTGCCGCTTGGCTGCGTTTATCTGCAGGTAATAACTCGCCCGTAAGTACTCCTGCTTCTAGCGTTGCCACTACTGCCTTTTCAATTGCGTCGGCAGCATCATTCAAGTTCATGCTGAAACGCAGCATCATGGCGGCCGATAAAATTTGTGCGATAGGGTTAGCAATGCCTTGGCCTGCAATATCTGGGGCCGAACCGCCTGCTGGCTCATAAAGGCCAAAGCCATCTTCGTTCATACTTGCCGATGGCAACAAGCCCATAGAGCCGGTCATCATGGCGCATTCATCAGAAACGATATCGCCAAAAAGGTTTGAACACAGCATTACATCGAACTGCGCTGGGTTCTTCATAATCTGCATAGTGGCATTGTCGATGTAGATATGATCAAGTTCTACATCTGGATAGTCTTTTGCGACTTCTTCAGCAATTTCACGCCATAAGCGGCTGGTTACCAGTACGTTGGCTTTGTCCACCGACGTCACTTTGCCGCGACGCTTCTGTGCTGCTTCAAATGCCGCAATAGCAATACGGCGAATTTCACGTTTGCTATAGCGCATGGTGTCATACGCGAACTCTTCTTCGCCTTCACCTTCTCGGCCCTTAGGCTGACCAAAGTAAATACCGCTGGTTAGCTCACGCACAACTAAAACGTCTACGCCAGATTTGGCGATGTCTTCACGAAGAGGAGACAGGCTTTCAAGGCCCGGGTAAATGCGAGCTGGGCGCAGGTTGCTAAACAGGTCGAAATGGCTGCGAAGGGTAAGCAGTGCGGCACGTTCTGGACGTTGTTCTAACGGCAAGGTGTCCCACTTAGGGCCACCGATACTGCCAAACAAAATTGCATCGGCTTGCTCACAGCCCAATAGCGTTTTTGAGGGTAGCGCTTCGCCTTCAGTATCAATGGCGTAGCCACCCACAGGATATGCAGTGCGGTTCAGGGTGACGTTAAACTTCTTTTCAACAGCATCTAAAACCTTATTGGCTTCCTGCATAACTTCTGGGCCGATACCGTCTCCGGCTAATACGGCAATTGAATACTGGCTCATTTATACTCCTGCAACGCGTTCTTGTTGATTTTTTTGCTGATCAATTTGATCGGCCAAATATGTGTTGTTTAATACAAAGATAAGGGCTTTAACGCCGGCTTCCACAATATCTGTAGCCAAGCCGATTCCATGGAAACGACGGCCTTTATATGTAGCGATAACGCTCACTTGTGCCAAAGCGTCGGCACCTTCACCTTTTGAATCTAGTTTAAAGTCGACAACTTCTAAATCTTCGTGACCTAGTATAGACATAATGGCCTTATAAGCCGCATCTACCGGGCCGTTTCCAATGCTAGACTGGGTAATTTCTTCAGTGCCCACTTTCATTTTAACGGTAGCACTTGGAATGATTTCACGCCCTGAATTAGCTTGAAGATAAAGCAACTGGAAGTGTGCTTGGTCGTGCTTTTGCTTATCGAAGAACAACAAGGCTTCAAGGTCGTAATCGTATACTTGGCCTTTTTTATCCGCTAACTTTAAGAATGCGTCATACACCGCTTCTAAGTCATAGTCTTCGGTTTTATAGCCAAGTTCGGTTAAGCGATGTTTAATCACATGACGGCCAGAGCGTGACGTTAAGTTTAGGTTGTTCTTATTAATGCCCACACTTTCTGGGGTCATAATTTCATAGGTATTTTGCGCTTTTAAGACACCGTCTTGGTGAATACCTGATGAGTGACTAAACGCATTAGCGCCAACAATGGCTTTGTTGGCTTGAACAGGCATATTACAAAGCTGACTGACCAGCTTCGATGTACGTGAAATCTCAGTAGAATTAATGTTTGTGTCAAAACCTAGCATGTTCTTACGGGTTTGTAAGATCATCGCAATTTCTTCAAGCGATGCATTACCGGCACGCTCGCCAATACCGTTAATCGTACATTCTACCTGTCTGGCGCCTTGCTCAACGGCTGCCAATGAATTTGCTACCGCTAAACCCAAGTCGTTGTGACAGTGAACGGAGATTGTCGCTTTGTCGATGTTGGGAACGCGATTGAATAATTGCTGGATAATACCGCCGAACTCTGTGGGTGTAGTGTAGCCCACTGTATCTGGGATATTAACGGTAGTTGCACCTGCATTAATTGCAGCTTCTACCATGCGGCATAGATAGTCGATGTGAGTACGACCGGCGTCTTCGCACGAAAACTCAACGTCGTCAGTGTACTTACGAGCATGTTTCACCGCGGCTACGGCCATATCAACAATTTCATCTTGTGATTTACGTAGCTTGGCACCTACGTGAATTTCCGACGTTGCGATGAACGTGTGAATTCGGAACTGCTCGGCAACGCCTAATGCTTGCCCACATGCATCAATATCGCCCGGCAATGCGCGAGACAGGCCGCAAACAATCGAGTTTTTAACCTCTTTGGCAATCATTTGTACAGAGCGAAAGTCGCCGGGTGACGATACGGGAAAGCCTGCCTCAATGATGTCAACGCCTAACCGTTCGAGCGCTAGCGCGATCTGCAATTTCTCTTTGGCACTTAGGCTTGCAGGTAAGGCCTGCTCGCCGTCTCGCAATGTGGTATCAAAGATCTTCACTTGATTTGTCATGACGCTCTCTCAGTTGAATAGTTAAAAAAAAACCCGTGCTTGGCACGGGTTTTTGTGAAATTAAATCGCTGGTCGCAATCTACCCGTGCAGTCTGGCTGCCATAAGGAGTAGAGATAGAAGAAGGAAACGAATACGCATTTGTTGTTTCTTTGCTGACCAAGTTGATAGCGACAATGTACCCATGTGGCATGAAGAGGTCAACCATTGTTTACAATAATGAGTATATTTTTCGTGTATAAATACTTTCTTTTAATTATTTAGGATATGTGTCCTAACGATCTTGGTCTGATAGCAACGTGACAGTGGCTGCAGTCATTTGTGAGGGGGTTAATTTACTATAGATGATGTTGGTTAGGATGTTTGTACTAAATTTGGCTGTGGAAGTGCAAAAGAGATTGTGGTTTTTTATGCGGATATACTGGTTTTTTATTCTTTTTGGGGCTTTGTTACCTATTAAGCAGCGTAAAGTTCTTCCAGTTGATTTGAGTCGATAAGCGCATTTCGCGAAGGGATAAGGCACGTGGTGAACGCTTGGATTTAAAGCTCCATGCGTGGCCACAGCATGCAGCGGTCATTATCGCCTTTGAAGGCCGTAGCAGTATTTTGTTTTGAACTGAAAGTGCCGTGGCCGCTTCCATTTCATCGCGTAGTGGAGTTGAAGAAATGCACTCCCCTGTATTGGCAAACCATCCATTTTTGTTCAGATGGAGCTGGGTATTGTCTTGGTTTACCATATCAATGGAATCAAGCTCAATGTGAGAACCTTCCATATTTAAAATTAAAACAGGTACAACAAGACCATACCTAGCGTTTTTCATATACCACGCTTCTCGCTTCTCTACATCGTCTAAATGATTAATGCCGGGGCACTTTGCAGATTGCTTGGCATACCAACTTCCATTATGTGTGTCTGTTTTTAGCGGGGATGGATTGTTTGCGATGCCATCACTAATCATATACCGAGCAATAGCTTTCACGTGATAGGGAAGCCCGCCCATTCGACGCTTAAGCAGCGATAGGTTTTTTATCTCGCTATGAGCTAGAGAAACGATTTCTCTTTCATACAGAGCAGTACATATTTCATTGAATTGAGGGTGGCTTCCGCCAAGTTCACCAGCTTCACTGAAAAAGCCAACTTGGGAGTTGGGTATAGAGTGGGAAAGTTTGTCGCCTGAAGCCATCGGGATTATCAAATACCTGTCTAAAGTTATTTAACCCTAGCAAGATTAAGCGCTTGTTGCTACACGGTTTCATTAAACAATGCGAAAAAATAGACACAAAAAAAGCCGCTATAGAAAGCGGCTTTTCATCATAATCTCAGGCGTCAATTATTGACCTTTGATTTCGCTACGGCCTTTGTAAGTTGCAGCGTCACCTAGTGCTTCTTCAATACGAAGTAATTGGTTGTACTTAGCAACGCGGTCAGAACGGCATAGTGAACCCGTCTTGATTTGGCCCGCTGCTGTACCTACTGCAAGGTCAGCAATAGTGGCGTCTTCAGTTTCACCTGAACGGTGAGAGATAACCGCTGTGAAGCCCGCATCTTTCGCCATCTTAATAGCGTTAAGGGTTTCAGTTAGTGAACCGATTTGGTTGAACTTGATAAGGATTGAGTTACCAATACCGTTATCAATACCGCGCTTAAGAATTTTAGTGTTAGTTACAAACAAGTCGTCACCAACTAGCTGTACTTTGTCGCCAATCTTCTTAGTTAGGCTTGCCCAGCCGTCCCAGTCGCTTTCGTCCAGGCCGTCTTCAATAGATACAATTGGGTATTGTGAAGAAAGGTCAGCAAGGTAGTCGCCAAACGCTTCTGAATCGAAGCTCTTATCTTCACCAGATAGTACATATTTGCCTTCTTTATAGAATTCAGACGCCGCGCAGTCTAATGCAAGGGTGATGTCTTCATTCATTTTGTAGCCAGCGTTTTCAACGGCTTCTACGATTACTGCAAGCGCTTCAGCGTTTGAGCTAAGGTTAGGGGCAAAACCACCTTCGTCACCAACTGCTGTGTTAAGACCTTTAGCAGACAGTACTTTCTTAAGAGCGTGGAAGATTTCAGCACCCATACGTAGTGCTTCTTTAAAGCTCTTCGCGCCAACTGGCTGTACCATGAACTCTTGAATGTCTACGTTGTTATCAGCGTGCTCACCACCGTTGATGATGTTCATCATTGGTACTGGCATAGAGAATTGACCAGATGTACCGTTTAGGTCTGCAATGTGCTCGTAAAGTGCTACGCCTTTCTCTGCTGCCGCTGCTTTCGCTACTGCAAGTGAAACCGCTAGGATTGCGTTCGCACCAAGGGTTTCTTTGTTTTCTGTGCCATCAAGGTCAATCATGATGCCGTCGATATCAGCTTGCGCTAGTGCGTCTTTGCCGATAAGTGCAGGCGCGATGGTATCGTTAACTGCTGCAACTGCCTTTGTTACACCTTTACCTAGGTAACGAGACTTGTCGCCGTCGCGTAGCTCTAGTGCTTCGCGGCTACCAGTAGAGGCACCAGATGGTGCTGCAGCTCGGCCCATTACGCCTGATTCTAGGTATACATCTGCTTCTACGGTAGGGTTTCCGCGTGAATCTAAAATCTCGCGTCCGATAATGCGACTAATTTTCGCCATGTTTTTTCCTCAACAATTGATTGGGGCACAACGGGAGAGCGCGCCCCTTTATTAGAAATTAGTGATTTTCTTTCTGGTATTTGCCAGCCGCAGCTACAAAACCAGTAAATAATGGGTGTCCATCCCGAGGGGTTGAAGTGAACTCAGGGTGGAATTGGCCCGCAATGAACCATGGATGATCAGGGATTTCGACAACTTCTACAAGTCGCTTATCAGTGGACAAACCACTTACTTTTAAACCTGCAGCTTCAATTTGGTCACGCAAATTGTTATTGACTTCGTAACGATGGCGGTGACGTTCGTAAATTTCAGCACTGCCATACATTTCGTGTACTTTGGTGCCTTCAATAAGGTGACATAGCTGACTACCTAGACGCATGGTACCGCCAAGATCTGAGTTTTCTGTGCGAGTTTCAGTTGTTCCTGCAGCATCTAACCACTCAGTGATAAGGCCGACTACAGGGTAAGGGGTTTCAGAGTCGAACTCTGTGCTGTTCGCGTTTTCCATACCCGCAACATTGCGCGCGTACTCGATAAGTGCTACCTGCATACCCAGGCAAATACCAAGGTAAGGTACTTTGTTTTCGCGCGCATAACGTGCAGCGGCAATTTTGCCTTCAATGCCGCGTTCACCAAAGCCACCCGGTACTAGAATGGCATCCAGTTTTTCTAAAATCTGAGTACCTTTGCTTTCTACATCTTGTGAATCTACATAGTGGATGTTCACAGTCAGACGGTTTTTTAGGCCTGCGTGCTTCAGCGCTTCGTTAACTGACTTATAGGCGTCTGGTAACTCAACGTATTTACCAACCATACCGATGTTTACTTCGGCTGTTGGGTTAGACTCTGCATACAGCACTTGTTCCCATTCAGATAGATCTGCTTCTTTGCAGTCAAGGCCAAAACGGTCTACTACTAGCTGATCCATACCTTGTGCTTTAAGTGCCGCTGGAATGCGGTAGATACTGTCTACATCTTTCAGTGAAATAACGGCTTTGTCAGCAACATTAGTGAAAAGTGCAATTTTAGAACGCTCGCTGGCGGGCAACGCACCCACTGAGCGACATACTAAGATGTCTGGCTGAATACCAATCGAGCGAAGCTCTTTTACCGAGTGCTGCGTAGGCTTAGTTTTTACTTCGCCTGATGCTGGCATATAAGGTACTAGCGTTAAGTGCATGAACATTGCGCGTTCACGGCCTACTTCGGTACCTAGCTGACGAATAGCTTCTAAGAAAGGTTGTGACTCGATATCACCAACGGTTCCGCCCACTTCAACAATAGCTACATCGTGACCTTCAGCACCTTCAATTACGCGGCGCTTAATTTCATTGGTGATATGAGGGATAACCTGAATAGTTGCACCAAGGTAATCACCGCGACGCTCGCGCTTTAACACTTCTTCATATACACGGCCGGTAGTGAAGTTGTTGCGCTTGGTCATGCGGGTGCGAATAAAACGCTCATAGTGACCAAGATCAAGGTCGGTCTCAGCGCCGTCATCGGTAACAAATACTTCACCATGCTGGATAGGGCTCATAGTGCCCGGGTCGACATTGATGTAAGGGTCGAGTTTTAACATGGTTACGGTGAGACCGCGAGCTTCCAGAATTGCGGCCAACGATGCTGCAGCAATACCTTTACCTAGCGATGAAACTACACCACCGGTGACGAAAATATAATTTGTCATGCGAAACCTAGAACGTTTGGGTTGTATGGTAAATATAGGCTGAGTTTAGAACAAAACCAGCTACACTTTGGACGGGGCGATAGTATACGCAAATTCATGTGGGCAGACAATCAATTTGCCCACATGATGCGCAATTTATACGCGCTTAAGCTTGCTTTAAGACTGGCTCAGGCGCTTAAGTGTGTAGATAAGGTCTAGCGCTTGGCGCGGTGATAGCTCATCGGGTGACAAGTTTTCAAGGGCTTCTACTACCGGGTGCGGCTTATCAGGGAACAGCATTTCAGCTTGGCCTTTGGTATTTGATGTAGCTTTACCTGAACCGCTTGTCTTATTTCCACCTTTTACCGAGCTCTTCGCTACAAAAGCCTCATCGTTGGCGTTCTCTGATCCATTTTCCGTGCTGGTCATAAGGTGTGATGATTCCAACACCGCAAGCTTCTGTTGCGCCGCTTTTATTACCGCCTTAGGTACGCCTGCAAGTTGGGCAACTTGTAAACCAAAGCTTTTGCTCGCCGCGCCTTCTGACACGGTATGCATGAAGCGTATGGTATCTTCAAACTCCATCGCGTCTAAGTGCACATTCACTACGCCACTTTGCGTTTCTGGAAGTTCAGTAAGTTCGAAATAATGCGTGGCAAAAAGCGTATAAGCATTTAGCTGTTTTGCCAAATAACTCGCGCATGCCCACGCCAGAGACAATCCATCATAGGTACTGGTGCCACGGCCTATTTCATCCATCAATACCAGCGAGTTTTCTGTGGCATTATTTAGAATGTTCGCCGTCTCTGTCATCTCAACCATAAAGGTAGAACGACCTGAGGCTAAGTCATCTGATGCGCCTATACGGGTAAAGATGCGATCAAGCTTTCCTATGTGGGCGTTTTCAGCAGGTACAAAGCTACCAATACAGGCTAGTAACGCAATCAGCGCTGTTTGGCGCATGTAAGTTGATTTACCGCCCATGTTCGGGCCAGTAATAATTAGCATGCGGCGCTCGGTATCTAGCTGTAGCGGGTTGGCAATGAAGGGGTCTTTCATTACATTCTCAACCACAGGGTGGCGGCCGGCATCATAAGTAAGCGCACATTCTTGACTCAAATGAGGTCGATACCAATCAAGTGACACGGCACGTTCAGCAAAACAGCACAGTACATCAAGCTTAGCAAGCGCAGAGGCTGTTTCAATTAACTTGTTAAGGTACGGAGCAAAATTGTCGAACAGTGCTTCATAAAGCTGCTTTTCAAGAGCAAGCGCAGCGCCCTGACTGCTTAGCACTTTATCTTCGTGCTCTTTCAGTTCTGGCGTTATATAACGTTCAGTGTTTTTAAGGGTTTGTCTTCGAATATATTCAGCAGGCGCTAATGCACTGTTCGCCCGGCTAATTTCAATAAAGAACCCGTGAACTTTGTTATAGCCCACTTTTAGCGTAGAAATGCCGGTGCGCTCGCGCTCACGCTGTTCCATAGCGTCTAAGTAGTCGGTAGCACCTTGTGATAGCTTGCGCAACTCATCAAGTTCGGCGTTATAGCCCTCGGCAATCACGCCGCCATCCCGTATTACCACTGGCGGGTTATCGATAATGGCGTCGTTTAACAGGGCTTGAAGCTCAGGGTAAGTGCCAATGGTTTCGCTGATACTTCTGATTTGCCCTGTGTCGAATCGAGCTAGGGCATCTTGTAAGTCAGGCAGCGCATTAAAGGCATTTTTTAGGCGAGCAAAGTCTCGAGGCCTGGCTGAACGAAGGGCTAATCGCGCCATAATACGTTCTATATCACCAATGTGTTTTAACGCGGTGCGAATATCTTCAGGGTCATCATTAATAAACGTTTCAACAGCATCTAGGCGGCTGTGAAGTTCATGCTGGTCGGTTAAAGGCGAATGAATAACACGCTGTAACATGCGGCTACCCATGGCCGTAGTGGTGGTATCCATCACGCTAAACAGCGTATTTTCCTGTCCTCCCGACAAATTATGGGTAAGTTCTAGGTTCCTGCGGGTGGCTGCATCAAGCTGTACGCGACTGTCTTGCTGTTCTGTTTGAATGCGGCGAATGTGAGGCAGAGCAGTGCGCTGGGTATCCTTTACATATTGTAAAACGCAGCCCGCTGCGCCTAAGCCTTTAGTGACGCCTTTTATTCCAAAGCCATCTAATGTTTTGGTTTCAAACTGTGCGTTTAATTGCTCTGTGGCGGTATCAATGTCGAATTCCCATTCAGGACGGCGTCTAAGTCCTTTGCGGTTTTCAACCAATGCTAAGCTTTCAAATCCTTCAGGATAGAGCAGTTCAGCTGGATTAATGCGCTGAATTTCAGCAAGTAAGCTTTCATCGCTGTCACATTCAAACACAACGAAACGCCCGCTTGTAACATCTAGGGTTGCCAGACCATAGTGCATACTGTGACCACAAACGGCGGCCAGAATATTGTCGCGACGTTCTTCTAACAGCGCTTCGTCAGTGACTGTACCAGGCGTAACAATACGTTGTACCGCGCGTTCAACAGGGCCTTTACTGGTGGCTGGGTCTCCAACCTGTTCGCAAATGGCTACTGACTCACCCATTTTCACTAAGCGTGACAGGTAGCTTTCTACCGCATGATAAGGCACACCCGCCATAGGAATAGGTTCACCACCCGATTTTCCTCTGGCTGTTAATGAGATATCCAGTAATTCAGCAGCTTTTTTGGCATCGTCGTAAAACAACTCATAAAAGTCGCCCATGCGATAAAACAGTAAAATATTCGGATGCTGCGCCTTAATAGTCAGGTATTGGCGCATCATAGGAGTATGTGATTCCAAAAAATGCCTCTGCGAATTTGTTGCTGGGTTTAATGCCTGTTGAGGGGAATAAATGATAAACTCACGCCCACTAAGATCAAGCGAAGATCTGATAAAGCACAACAGGTGTAATTAGGTATATCCAAATGAGCACAACATTTTCAACTGATTCGACAGCAAACGCCACCCCTTTAACGCTTGATAGCGCATTATCTGCGCAAGTTCAGGTGTTAGGCGACGCACTAAGGGAAAAAGGTTGGACTGTATCAAGCGCTGAGTCGTGTACAGGCGGTGGAGTCGCTTTTGCTTTTACCAGCGTAGCTGGCAGTTCTGATTGGTTTAACCAATCCTGGGTGACGTACTCAAACGACGCAAAGCAAAGCATACTGGGCGTAACAGAGCAGACGCTAAAAGAGTACGGCGCGGTGTCGAAGCAAACGGTGAAAGAAATGGCTGAAGGCGTGCGCCGTAATAGCGGTGCGCAACTTGTTGTAACGGTTAGTGGCATTGCCGGCCCTGGCGGTGGCAGCGAAGAAAAACCGGTGGGCACAGTGTGGTTTGGCTTTTTATGTGGGGAGCACGAAGCGCAAATCAAACAGGTGTTTAGCGGCAATCGCGACGAGGTTCGTCAACACGCTATTAGCTTTGCCATTACTCAGTTAATTAAAATGTTGAGTGAAAATTAAAAACACGGGTTGAAACTGTATGCTTGTACAGTATAGAATGTGATCATTATTTGGTAATTTCATACAAGACATGGAAAACACCAATGCAGAATTTAACCGCAAATCCTAGAGGATACATACGTGGACGATAACAAATCAAAAGCTTTAACCGCCGCAGTTGGCCAAATTGAAAAGCAATTTGGTAAAGGCGCAATCATGCGCTTAGGCGATAACCAGGCCATGGATATTGAAGCGATTTCTACTGGCTCACTTACCATTGATATCGCTCTAGGTATAGGCGGTTTGCCATGTGGACGTGTTGTTGAAATCTACGGACCAGAATCATCAGGTAAAACCACGCTAACACTTCAAGTTATTGCTGAAGCGCAGCGCAAAGGTAAAACCTGTGCTTTCGTTGATGCTGAACATGCCCTAGACCCTGTATACGCTGAGAAACTAGGCGTAAACATTGACGAGCTATTGGTATCTCAGCCTGATACTGGTGAGCAAGCGCTAGAAATTTGCGACATGCTAGTACGTTCAGGTGCGGTAGATGTTGTTATTGTTGACTCGGTAGCGGCGCTTACACCTAAAGCTGAAATTGAAGGTGACATGGGTGATTCTCACGTTGGTCTTCATTTTGGCCCTTTACCCATAGCTGCGTAAAATGTGTCACATAGAAATGAGAGTGTCACATACACAATGAGAATTAAAATATAAGATAAAAGAGCTTCATTTTATATTTTAGTTTTTAATTAATTACTTGTATCAGTGCAAGAAATGAAGGCCTACAACGATGATAGATCAAAACAGAAGTAAAGCTCTAGATGCAGCCTTATCCCAAATTGAGAAGCAATTTGGTAAAGGCTCAATAATGAAGCTTGGTGAAAACAAAACAATGGATGTCGAAACTATATCGACAGGCTCGTTAGGACTGGATATAGCATTAGGCGCTGGAGGCTTACCGTTAGGCAGAATCGTCGAGATATACGGACCAGAATCATCTGGTAAAACTACGCTCACTCTTGAAGTTATTGCGGAAGCCCAACGTCAAGGAAAGACATGTGCATTCGTTGATGCTGAACATGCCTTAGATCCGATCTATGCGGAAAAACTTGGGGTTAATATTGATGAACTCCTCGTTTCACAGCCTGACACAGGTGAACAAGCTCTAGAAATTTGCGACATGTTAACTCGCTCTGGTGCTGTCGATGTTATTGTTGTTGATTCTGTTGCAGCGCTTACCCCGAAAGCAGAAATTGAAGGCGATATTGGCGACTCACACGTGGGTCTTGCCGCTCGAATGATGTCTCAGAGTATGCGAAAGATTACGGGTAATCTTAAAAGATCGAACACTATGATGATCTTTATTAACCAGATTCGCATGAAGATTGGTGTGATGTTTGGTAATCCAGAAACTACAACTGGTGGAAATGCTTTGAAGTTTTACGCTTCAGTTCGTTTGGATATTCGGCGTATTGGCTCTGTAAAGGAAGGCGATGAAGTCGTTGGTAATGAAACAAGAGTGAAGGTAGTAAAAAATAAAATAGCCCCTCCATTCAAGCAGGCTGAATTTATAATTAAATACGGAGAGGGAATTTCAAAGCAAGGCGAACTAATAGATTTGGGTGTAAAACACAAGCTAGTTGATAAAGCTGGGGCGTGGTACAGCTATAATGGTGATAGAATTGGGCAGGGTAAAAGTAACTGTATGAATTTCCTAAAAGAAAACCCTGAAATTTCAAACGAGATCGAAGCTAAACTCAGAGAGCTTCTACTACCTAAAAAAATTAAAGAAGAAGTAGAGCAAAATAGCGAAGAATCAAATTAAAACTATTCAAAAGATAGCGGCTCTTAAACCGGGCGCTTGTTGTGTCTGGTTTACTTTCGAGATCTAATAATTGAATTATGGTAAGACTGAGAGGATGTATAGAAATTCCTCAGTCTGAAGCCAAAGTGATTCAGTTGATCACATACGCTGGCGCTCAGGATCTGAAATTTACTTCATCATATGCGGGTCAAAGTTAGTTAATTATTTTAACGTAGTTCAGGGCTAACAATGTGTAATACATGGATTCTTCAATCGCCCAAAGCACAAGAGCTCCCAAAGGAATAGTCTCCAAATGTCTAAATTTCAATTTATCTTTAACCACTCTGATCCATAAGTAACGAATGAAGACACGACTAGAATTGGTATGCAGAAAGGTGCAGGTATTAGCATAAAAAAGCGAGTTGAATTATTTGTGCAAGAAAAAATATCAAACCTGTATTACGGAAACTGCCAATAAGTTGAACACAATAAGTTGAATCAGTCTTAACCTGATCTATCAGATTCAAATAATAGAACTTAATCAAATCTGACATTAGCATTTAAACGTAAAACGAACGTCTAGCTTTTTTTCGCTCTTAAAACATTGAGGATGTTTTTTTATTGGAAACGAGTGTTACTATGAGGTCTCAGTAATAAGCTATTATGCCTAAATGGAATTTTGATGGCGACAGATACCCCATATAAAGATCTACATGATCGCATTAAGAAAACTACAAAAAATAGATTCGCTGCTCAACGTAGATTAGAGCATCACAATAAAGCGGTATTATGGACAATTACACTTTCTTCCATTTTTTTGTTAATTACTCCTTTAGCCCAAGGTTTCGAAATCGAACTAACGCAAGACAAAAAAACTATAGATTTCGTCCAAATTCTACTCACTATCGTAATTCTCGCTGTTTCAATTATCCTTAGCATGGCTAATTTCGCTGTTCGAGGTGAACGAATCCACAACTGCGGTATGGAGCTTAATAGCTTAGGAAGAAAGGTCTATCCTAAAGTAAATTTGGAAGATAAAGACGAAGATTATGGCACCTTAAATCAAGAGTACGACGAAATTTTAAGGCGGTATGAGAACCATACAAAAGTAGACTTTATGAGGACAAAAATAGAAATGTCAGACTATTATAATCCTCCTTTCTGGTATCGAACCGTGTTTACTTTGCGATATTTCTCAGAATTTTGGCTGTATATTGCAATTCTTAGTTGTGAGTTTATTTGGGTTGCGAAACTTTTTGGCGCAATTTAGGTATAACCAAAAAATCAACCAGTTATAGCGCTAAAGGGATTTATAACATTGCAATATTTTGATCCACCCAATATAGACAAAAGCAGCCTTTGGAAGGCCGGAATAAACGAAACAGTTTTGGTTCCTATTCAACCAGTCAAAGGCGCTTTGCCTCAAAACTGCCTCAATAACGCCAGAGCTTATATTGATAAATTTGGCGGTGAGGTCCAACTGGGCTGGATATTTTCAATTTTGGGAAACATTGCACTCAAGCTAACTGCTCATGCTGTTGTAAAAACTAAAGAGCAAAAGTTGCTTTGCGTTACTCCAAATCCATACAGAAAAGACAAAATTCGCTTTAGTCCTGACAATGCCGTCAACGCTCTTATAGTTAATAACTTTTTACCGCAAAAACTAGTTCCATTGATTACAGATAAGATGTTAGACAATTATTTAGCCTTAGAAAGGGAAATGAACGACTTAAGGCTAAATAATTCAGGCGTGGTCTCTCAGAAACAAGTTCTGGATATCCAGCTAAAGGCAAGAGTTTTATACCCTTCGATATTGCAACTAGCTAAGGAAAATACGTCGAAAAAGGATTATTGCTTTTGTGGATCTAATAATAAGAGAGCCAAATGCTGTAAGTAGGATCAAACTATAGCAAACAACTATCGGCGATCACTGCGCTCGCTTGATCAATAACACTTAGGCTAAAACTGTAGCGAATCGACTGAGCCTACGTGTTATTACCCGTTACGCGGGTATTACGTGTCTTTACCATGAGGAGTCGTTAATTAATGCAAATTGGAACAGCGGCAATCGCTAAAATTGCTGAAATGATATGTGGTGACCAACCTTTTCAATTTTTTCCATATCGAAGTTCGTCTTATCTTACGCGATTTTTTGTCGATTTAGACCTTGATTACATTCATGATGGCTCAACTAGGCGAGTCTGGGTTAGGGAAGTTCTTGACGAACTTAATAGAAGGCAATCTCCAGACAATATGCCATCACCAGAAATGGTTAAGGTAATAGAATATCTCTTACATCCAGATCACTTTCTATTTGATGATAACGTTGACCGTGATAAAGCTTTAGAAGCTGTTACATCATCGTTAAAAACAAATGCTCTAACAATTTCCGTTCAGGCGAACGGAACGGTTCGATTACTCCCAGAGAATGGTGAGTTTGTTTCAACCTCTTTTGAAGTCCCGCCAACCGAGCGGGTAATAACGTTTAAACCTAGTGTCTTTCAAGTTCCTGCTAAAAAGTTAAACGAAAAATTAATTTCCGTGATGATGCCATTTAATGCTGGGTTTAATGGTACTTACTCAGCTATAAATAGAGTAGCGGATTATATGAGTTTGGAATGCAAGCGAGCTGATGACATATGGGACAATTCGACGTTTATACAAGATATCTTTGATTTGATATTTTGTTCTAAAGTAGTAGTGGTCGATTTCACTGGTAAAAATCCAAATGTCATGTATGAAACAGGAATAGCACATACTCTTGGTAAAACG
This sequence comes from Alteromonas alvinellae, assembly GCF_902705805.1. Lineage (NCBI taxonomy): Bacteria > Pseudomonadati > Pseudomonadota > Gammaproteobacteria > Alteromonadales > Alteromonadaceae > Alteromonas > Alteromonas alvinellae. The sequence goes on from NZ_CACSIH010000136.1 coordinate 17,284, forward strand.
GTAATTCCAATTACTCAGTCTCTTGACGATATACCTTCTGACTTAGGTCACCATAGGGCATTAAAATACTACCCAAATGAAGAAGGATTAAGGAATCTAAGTAATGAGCTATATAAACGCCTTCAAGTTATTTATAAACAAAAAACGTAACAAGCGCATGTTGTCGGACTGCCTTTCTTCTGCGGTTTAAGCCAGCCGTAACTGCGGGCGATATTAACGTTCGCTATTTTTCTGAGCGGTCGAGCGCAAGGGTTATATTCAATGTCCGCTACACGTTTAAAGCCGTCAAGACGATCATATCAGGAAATGCTAAACCAGTGGATAAGACACTCCCCCCCAAGCTTGATAATTGCAGCGCAACGAATAGAAGCTATAAAGCGACAACCGGTCAAGTTAATTGGCGCCAGACCGGTCAAGATAGTTGACATTCTATAAGAAGCTTTTGAAAGAAAAGTCGAAAGATTAGAGCGAGAAAACCACTAGCTACTGGAACAGTTCCATGTTTGGCGTTTACAACGCAGATAGACTGAAGGTTTCCATCTGACAATTAAATAGCCCGTTGCCTCGCAAGACGCACTGAAAAATCTAGGACAAGTTTTATGCACTTATAGCTTAGTGACCATACTTAATTTGGTTCATTCGAATCCGCCTAGTCTTTTCGACTCAATGTAATTAATAACTTCCGACGCACCAGTCTCTCGATTTTCTATCACAACTTGAGAAGGGGTAGTATTACCGAACCCGCTAATAGGTTGTTTTGTATACCAATTCCAAGCATCTTGTCTTGTATCGAACATTGTTTCAAGCATATTAAATATTAGCAGTGTCTCCTTGAGTCGTTTTGTATCCGTATGCTTTGCACCATTAAGAGTTTGAGCAGGCAAAGCTGTACATGAACAAAACTGCTCTTCGTCGATGCCAATTTCACGGATCAGAGTTTTTATTCTATCGCGGGTTGATAAGGCCATAACTCGTCGCAGTAAAGAAGTGGATTTATGTACACTATAGTCGATTAGTTAATTTAGCCAGTGTGTTTAATAACTGCATTAATCGGTGCAACCAACTTTGACGAATGTAGCTTTACTGGATCATCGATTGCGGACGCGTAAGCTATAACTGTGTTTCTTTAAGGCATTGATCACTCATCTCACCGGTGTAGTCGAGACTCACCGGGGACGGAATGGATGAAAGGT
>NZ_CACSIH010000137.1:0-1288 GCF_902705805.1 Alteromonas alvinellae
GAGGCAAACGAGGGGAACTGAAACATCTAAGTACCCTTAGGAAAAGAAATCAACCGAGATTCCCCTAGTAGCGGCGAGCGAACGGGGAGCAGCCCTTAAGCTGTTTAGAATTTAGTGGAATCCTTTGGGAAGAGGAGCGATACAGGGTGATAGCCCCGTACACGACGGATTCTTTACAGTGAAATCGAGTAGGTCGGGACACGTGTTATCTTGACTGAATATGGGGGGACCATCCTCCAAGGCTAAATACTCCTAACTGACCGATAGTGAACCAGTACCGTGAGGGAAAGGCGAAAAGAACCCCTGTGAGGGGAGTGAAATAGAACCTGAAACCGTATACGTACAAGCAGTGGGAGCCCTTCGGGGTGACTGCGTACCTTTTGTATAATGGGTCAGCGACTTATATTTAGTAGCAAGGTTAAGTGAATAACGGAGCCGTAGCGAAAGCGAGTGTTAACTGCGCGTTTAGTTGCTAGGTATAGACCCGAAACCCGGTGATCTAGCCATGGGCAGGTTGAAGGTTGAGTAACATCAACTGGAGGACCGAACCCACTAACGTTGAAAAGTTAGGGGATGACCTGTGGCTGGGGGTGAAAGGCCAATCAAACCGGGAGATAGCTGGTTCTCCCCGAAATCTATTTAGGTAGAGCCTCGGACGAATTCCATTGGGGGTAGAGCACTGTTAAGGCTAGGGGGTCATCCCGACTTACCAACCCTTTGCAAACTCCGAATACCAATGAGAACTATCCGGGAGACACACGGCGGGTGCTAACGTCCGTCGTGGAGAGGGAAACAACCCAGACCGCCAGCTAAGGTCCCAAAATATTGCTAAGTGGGAAACGATGTGGGAAGGCATAGACAGCTAGGAGGTTGGCTTAGAAGCAGCCACCCTTTAAAGAAAGCGTAATAGCTCACTAGTCGAGTCGGCCTGCGCGGAAGATGTAACGGGGCTAAGCAATATACCGAAGCTGCGGCAGCATGTTTACATGCTGGGTAGGGGAGCGTTGTGTAAGTGGATGAAGGTGAGTTGTAAAGCTTGCTGGACATATCACAAGTGCGAATGCTGACATGAGTAACGATAATGGGAGTGAAAAACTCCCACGCCGGAAGACCAAGGTTTCCTGTCCCATGCTAATCAGGGCAGGGTAAGTCGGCCCCTAAGGCGAGGCAGAAATGCGTAGTCGATGGGAAACGGGTTAATATTCCCGTACTTATATAATCAGTGATGGAGGGACGGAGAAGGCTAGGCAAGCTTGGCGTTGGTTGTCCAAGTGAAAGTGTGTAGGCT
>NZ_CACSIH010000138.1:0-16838 GCF_902705805.1 Alteromonas alvinellae
TCCTGAATTTGATGCGGAATGTCGGTTCAATCAAGAAAAAGAGTAAATCTAATGAATAAGAAAAAAGGCGAACCATTTCTAGTTCGCCTTTTCTTATTTATGCGTTCACAATCTTAATTGCATTCACATTTTTAATTGCAGCGTTCACAAACTTAATTGTTGATCGCCATTACACCCTACTCCTCAACATAGCTCTCAATGCTAGGGCATGAGCAGATCAGGTTACGGTCGCCGTAAACGTCATCAATACGGTTAACCGTTGGCCAGAACTTGTTTCTGTGTACTTCTGGTGCTGGGTACGCTGCTAGCATGCGGTCGTAGCTGCGGTTCCAGTCGCTGTCACAGATGTCAGCTAGTGTGTGCGGTGCATTGTGTAGCGGGTTGTCTGTGGCATCCCACTCGCCGCTTTCTACTTTCGCAATTTCCTGGCGAATGCTAACCATGGCGTTAATGAAACGGTCTAGTTCGTACTTCGCTTCCGACTCGGTTGGCTCAATCATAAGCGTACCCGCTACTGGGAAGCTCATAGTTGGCGCGTGGAAACCGTAGTCGTTCAAGCGCTTCGCAATATCTAGCTCGGTTACACCGCTTGCTTCTTTAAGCGGGCGAAGGTCAATAATACATTCGTGCGCTACGCGGCCATTGTTGCCTTTATAAAGCACAGGGAAGTGCCCTTCTAGCTTCTTAGCCACATAGTTAGCGTTAAGAATAGCTACTTCGGTTGCACGGCGAAGGCCTGCGCTACCCATCATTTTGATGTACATATAGCTAATAGGCAGAATTGACGCGCTGCCCCATGGCGCTGCCGATACCGCACCACAGTCTTTGCCTGCCGTTTCTACGTTAACAACCGTGTGGTTTGGTAGGAATGGCGCAAGGTGCGATTTAACACCAATTGGTCCCATACCTGGGCCACCGCCACCGTGTGGAATACAGAAGGTTTTGTGCAGGTTAAGGTGCGACACGTCTGAACCAATGAAGCCAGGTGACGTAATGCCCACCTGCGCGTTCATGTTCGCGCCGTCCATGTAAACCTGACCGCCGTGCTCGTGAACGATGTCACAAATCTCGCGTACGGTTTCTTCATATACACCGTGGGTAGACGGGTACGTGATCATGGCGCACGATAGGTTTTCACCTACTTCTTCTGCTTTTTTGCGAAGGTCGTCAAGGTCTACGTTACCGTTAGCGTCACAAGCTACTACTACCACTTTAAGGCTAACCATTTGCGCAGACGCTGGGTTAGTACCGTGGGCCGAGCTTGGAATTAGGCACACGTTTCTGTGACCTTCGCCACGGCTTTCGTGGTAACGCTGAATAGCCAATAGGCCAGCGTATTCACCTTGTGCACCTGAGTTAGGCTGCATAGAAAGCGCGTCGTAGCCCGTTACGTTAATGAGCCACTCGGCTAGCTCGGCAATCATTTCTTGATAGCCTACTGCTTGGTCTAGTGGAGCAAACGGGTGAAGCTGACCGAATTCAGCCCATGTTACTGGGATCATTTCAGCCGTTGCGTTTAGCTTCATGGTGCACGAACCCAATGAAATCATTGAGTGGTTAAGCGCCAAGTCTTTGTTTTCAAGGCTCTTGATGTAACGAAGCATCTCTGTTTCAGAGTGATACTTATTAAACACTTCGTGCGTTAGGAAGTCGCTAGTACGTACTAAACCTTCAGGAATAGATTTTACGTCTTGCGTGGTTACTTCTGCGTCTAAACCTTCTACCGTTAGGCCATGCTCTTCACCAAGCAGTACATCGAATAGCGCAACAATGTCTTCACGTGTGGTAGTTTCGTCTAGCGACACACCTACCGCACCGTCAAGGTCTGCACGCAGGTTCATGCCTTTTGTGTATGCGCTTGCTAGTACGTCTTCTTTGTTGCTTACCATTACGGTTAGCGTGTCGAAGTACGTGCTATGTTTAAGAGCTACACCTTTTTCTGCACCTTTCTGGTTTAAACCAGTAGCAAGGATGTCGGCGAAGCGGTGAATGCGCTCAGCAATGGTTTTAAGGCCTTGTGGGCCGTGGTACACCGCGTAGAAGCTTGCCATGTTGGCTAGCAGCACCTGCGCTGTACAAATGTTCGAGTTCGCTTTTTCACGGCGAATGTGCTGTTCACGGGTTTGTAGCGCCATGCGAAGTGCTGGGCGACCACGGGTGTCTTTACTTACACCGATAATACGGCCAGGTAGTGAGCGCTTGTAGCTGTCGCGTGTAGCAAAGAATGCCGCATGCGGGCCACCGTAGCCCATAGGTACACCAAAGCGCTGTGCACTACCAAGTGCCACGTCTGCACCTAGCTCACCAGGCGACTTAAGCATTACTAAGCTCATTAGGTCAGCGGCTACTGCCACAATACCTTTTTTCTCTTGTACCGCAGCAATGATGTCGCTGATGTCTTTTACTTCACCGGTAGAGGTTGGGTATTGAAGTAGCGCACCGAATACGTCGTGCTCTGCTGCTTCTTCTGCCGCACCTTTGATGATTTCAAAACCGAACATTTCAGCGCGAGTTTCTACCACGTCAACCGTTTGCGGGTGAACGTCGTTTGCAATGAAGAAAGCGTTTGATTTTTTATTCTTAGATACGCGCTTAGCAAGGCCCATGGCTTCAGCCGCCGCTGTACCTTCATCAAGTAATGACGCAGATGCTAGCTCTAGGCCAGTTAGATCAATGGTCACTTGTTGGAAGTTAAGAATGGCTTCCAAACGACCTTGGGCAATTTCTGGCTGGTAAGGCGTGTACGCTGTGTACCAACCTGGATTTTCTAGCACGTTGCGAAGAATAACGTTTGGTACGTGCGTATCGTAGTAACCCATACCAATGAAAGAACGGTTAATTTTGTTCTTTTGTGCAACGGCTTTAAGTTCACTTAATGCTTCAACTTCTGTCGCCCCTTCACCACATTTTAGTGGCTCTGGTAGCGCAATACCTGCCGGTACAGTTTGCTCGATTAAATCGTCTAGTGAGCTTGCACCAATAGCAGACAGCATTTCTTCAATTTCGCCTTTACCCGGGCCAATGTGACGGCGGATAAATGTATCTTTTTGCTCTAGTTGAGCCAATGTAGGGGAAGTATTCGACATAACGTTGTTAAGCACTCGTAATGGTTGCCGCAAGGGCGCGTTAAATCTTTAAGTTAAAAAGGGGCTGAATTATCTTCATGCCCCTTTTCAAATTATGGTTCTTTTAAAACTGCGTAACGAATTACTCTTCGTCGATGCTGTTTTCGTAGCCTTCAGCGTCTAGTAGACCTTCTACTTCTGCCGCATCGTCAGCTTTAATTTTGAATAGCCAACCGTCGCCGTACGGGTCAGAGTTAACTAGTTCTGGTGAATCTTCTAGGTCTTCGTTAATAGCTACAATTTCACCTGAAATTGGCGCGTAAACGTCAGACGCTGCTTTTACCGATTCAGCAACACATACGTCGTCGCCAGTGCTTACTGCGTCGCCAACATCTGGCAAATCAACGAAAACCATGTCGCCAAGTAAGCCTTGTGCGTGCTCAGAAATACCTACAGTGAAAACACCGTCTCCATCAGGGCGAACCCATTCGTGCGTAGCGGCATAGCGTAAATCAGTTGGGATGTTGCTCATAATCGTTCCTGTTATTCTCTGTTAACTTATAAAACACTTTTTCCATTGCGAACAAAGGAGGGCTTAACCACTTTTACTGTAACCCACTTTTTGCGCATTTCCACTTCTACTGTTTCTCCAACATCACTTGGTACTCGTGCCATCGCAATTGAGTGACCTAGAGTTGGAGAGAACGTACCTGAAGTGATAACGCCTTCGCCGCTTTCTGTTTTCACTTTAAGACCGTGACGCAGCACGCCTTTTTCAGTCATCACCAAGCCTACTAGCTTGTCGGTACCCGCTTCGCGCTGCGCTTCTAGTGCTTTACGCCCTACGAAGTCACGATCAGCCGGTTCCCATGTAATTGTCCAGCCCATGTTGGCGGCTAGTGGTGATACAGTTTCATCCATATCTTGGCCGTATAGGTTCATGCCTGCTTCTAGGCGAAGGGTGTCGCGAGCACCCAGGCCGCATGGCTTAACGCCCGCGTCTAGTAGTGCTTGCCAAAAGTTTTCCGCTTGCTCAGCTGGCACCATAATTTCATAGCCTGCTTCACCGGTATAACCTGTGGTAGCAATGAATAAGTCTTCTGCTTGTACACCAAAGAATGGCTTCATGCCCGCTACCGCTTCTTTTTGCGCTGCGCTGAACAGGTTAGCGGCTTTTTCTTTTGCGTTAGGGCCTTGTACGGCAATCATGGCAAATTCAGGGCGCTCGGTGATGGTTACGTCAAAGCCTTCTGCTTTGCTCATTAACCAGTTCATGTCTTTTTCGCGCGTTGCTGAGTTAACTACTAGGCGATAGTTAGTTTCGTCGAAGTGATAAACGATAAGGTCGTCTACAACACCGCCTTCTTCGTTAAGCATGCCGCTGTATAGCGCTTTGCCTTTGTCTTTTAGTTTTGCCACGTCGTTGGCTAAAAGGTACTGAAGATAAGCTTTGGCTTGCGCGCCTTTTACGTCAACAATGGTCATGTGAGACACATCGAACATACCGGCGTCTTGACGCACAGCGTGATGCTCTTCAATTTGTGAACCATAGTTAATTGGCATATCCCAGCCGAAGAAATCGACCATTTTCGCACCGGCTTCTAGGTGCTTTGCGTGTAGGGCGGTGGTACTAGACATTCCACTTACTCTTTTTAATTTGAAAGGTAGAAAACGAAACTGAGTATAGTGAGCTAACGTTTATGCAACAAATTGGAAATTTTTATCAATACATTTAAAAAGCAAATGTATTTTTAAGAAAACATGAGGAAAGCAAATATTTAACCGCTTACTGATGCATTCAGATTGTTTAACGAAGATCGCAGCCGAGACTATTGAACCTGAAACAGCTAAATATCAGATGGTGTTTGGAACGGGCAGTGACAATTCAATACTCAGCTCTTTTGAAACGTTGCTGAATGCTTGCTACGCAATTGTTGAGGACGGTGTAAGGAATGTTTAAATACTGATTAGTAGCCTGTTAAAAGTTGTTCAATAGCAAGTGTGCTAAACGCACACTTCACCATTTTGCCAAACGTTTGCAATTGCGTGGTCTTCGCTTAGCTCTACAAAGTTCGCCCGCTGCCCTACTGCAATGCTGCCCAATTTCTCGCTAATACCCATAAACATAGACGGTGTTGCACTTGCCATATAGCTCGCGTCTTCTAGCGAAATTCCTATGTCGTTAACGCAGTTAATAACCGCGCCATGCATGTCTAAACAACTTCCTGCGAGTGTGCCATCAGGTGTAGTAAGTTTGTTTCCCACACGAGTTATATGCGTATCGAAAAAGTCTATAACGTCTTCGTCAGCACCTACGTGGGCCATGGCATCGGTGACCAGCATTAATTGTGATGCCCCCTTGGTTTTATAGGCCAGCTCAACGGCTTTAGGGTGTAAATGTTGATGGTCAACAATGATGCCGCAGGTGTTATTGCTTAAAAGGGCTGCGCCAACCATACCTGGTTCACGAGAGGTAAACGGCGACATGGCGTTGTATAAATGAGTAAACCCAGTCGCGCCAGCTTCTATCGCCCTTTCAACCATATCAAACGGTGCATTAGAGTGCCCTAGCGCTACGATAACGCCTTGGTTTACTAAGTCTCGAATAACATCACACGACGTATTTTCTGGCGCGACAGTAATCATTACCTTACCGAGATCTTTTCGGGTATAAGTGGCAAGCTCTCTGTCGGTTAACGGTCGTATATATTTTGAAAGGTGTACGCCTTTTTTCTCCACACTTAAGTGCGGCCCTTCAAAGTGAATTCCTTCAACACTTGGGTGGCCGCTTTCTATTGCTTCACTTACCGCATTGGCGGCGCTTTCGATAGTCGTAATGTCATCGGTAATAAGTGTAGGGAATAACGTAGTGGTACCAAACTTTCTATGAGCCTTGGCCACTATTTCTACGCTTTTAAACGTTGGGGCATGATTAAACATTACGCCACCACCGCCGTTCACTTGTGTATCTATATAGCCAGGAATAAGCCTGTTTGACACGTGCTCAGGAATTTCTTCACGCTGCTTTTGTGAATCAGAAATCGCTTCGATGTGAGTAATTAGGCCCTCTTTGATTGTGAGTACTTGGTCTTTTTCCCAGTTATCATTTATCAAAACGTTTTCGGCTAAAATTGTCTTCATCATTGCGCTTTCATTTTCTTAATTGGATGCGGTTGCAGCATTATCTTTTGCTTATAACGTTGCTTAAATCGTCGCTTATCTCATTGCTTGTATCGAAATTTACAGCGTAAACTGTTTGCGGCTTATTTGCGGCCAATGGCAGCTATTTGTCATCATACAGTGCTTGAGCATACTTGATAGCACCTTGCTCTGGCGATGACACACATGCTTGCAGGCGCGCTCGGATTTTTTCAGAAAAGTACGGGATATAAACATCGCTCAACCCACCTATTAGAGCAAGATTATACGTATTATCACCTAGAAGTCGCTGAGCCATACTTTCTAAATATTCGCCACCTTCGTTAAAAATGCGAACAACTTGGAGATCACCCTCATCTAAAAGTGGCTGCATACACGGCACTAAGTTCGCGTAATGATAAGTACTAAACCCAGCACATTTAGCCACAATTTCATCGGCATTTGAGGTCCCGAGCTCTGCGCATACTTTTTTGGCAAGGTCATCAGGGCTTCGAATATTGTCTAAGCACAGTAAGGTATGCTGAATAGCTTTTAGACCTAGCCAAGCGCCACTTGCAAAATCACCTATTGGAAAGCCGTGTCCGCCTAAATCTGTAAACTTACCCTCGTTAAATACGGTGCCAGCCGACCCCGTCCCCACAATGATCACCGCGCCCGGCTTTCCATTATGAGCACCTACGCAGGCAGCGTGTAAATCACTTAGTATGTGAAGCGAATGAAAGGGGTGCTGCCAGTTTGCAAAGTGAGCTTTTGCGGTGCTGACATTAGCGCCAGCCAGCCCGGCTGCAACTACACACTGTGATAGCGTAATGGGTGTGACTGGGGTTTCGCTATTCTGTGAAGCCAATAAGATATTAGCAGACTCAATAGCCTTATCTACCCCATCCAATATAGAGGTTTTAGCAAGTTCTGCGTCTCGCATTATATTAGCTGGACCGCTAATGCCTTCACCTAGATGCGTGCCGTTCTTATCTTGTAGTATGACTCTGCACTTAGTACCGCCGCCATCTATGCCGATAAAATACAAGTCAGAATTCATTACATATTCTCGTAGTTAACATCACTCATTACATACTTAGTCAACACATCGCTATGCGCGGTAACTCACTTTAAACGCGCAACACTTCTTAGATCGACACGCTGATTTAATTTTTTTGATAAGCGCTACTAGAGCGTAACTGTTTGCTGCTATTGGTTAATTATATTATCGATATTTAATTACCAAAGCCTATCACAATTGCGCTTAGCTTAACGTAGTTTGCTACGTTTAATAGCTTGAATTCGTGAATTCATAAACGTGATTACGCTGACTCTGCGTTGTCTTGCGATACTTGAGGGGCGTATTCATGGGTGCTTTATACAACTAGCAACGTAAATCTTATCTAAGTTGATAATATGGGCTTTCAGTGCCATACATTTGCAAATACAATAACAAAAAGCACTTACATTAATAAACCTGATAAATATGAAGCAGCTTTCTCTAGATACTTTACGCACTTTTGTTAGCGTTATTGAGCTTGGTGGCTATGCAAAGGCGGGCGACTTTTTAGGTCGTTCTCAGCCAGCTATTAGTTTGCAAATCAAAAAGCTTGAATCGCAACTAGACCGAAAGCTGTTCACCAAAGTAGGTCAACGCCATGTACCTAGCGCCGATGGAAACTGGTTATACCCAAAAGCGAAAGAGCTACTAGAACTTAACGACAACATTTTTAGAAGCCTTACTCCTGCGCCACTAAGCGGTAGATTACGCTTGGGCATTCCCAACGAATTTGCCTCTACCCTGCTGCCGGGCTTAATTGGTGAATTCTCAAAGCGTTACCCAGACGTATCGTTAGAAGTAACGTCTGCGCTAAGTCGCGATCTGCTTCACCCGTCTCAACGAGATCACTTCGATTTAATACTGGCATTGGTAAACCCAGGGGAGCAAACCGAAGGTGAAGTTGTTTTAGAAGACGATGTGGTATGGGTAGGCGACACCGCTCACCCATTAGTGGGAAACAACATTCCACTAGTGCTAGCGCCAGATGGCTGTATGTACAGAAGCCGGGTAATTGAACAACTAAAACAGCAAACCTTCGCTTGGAAAATTAGCTACACCAACGCCGATTTGGGTGGTTTGGTTGCTGCCATTCAGCAAGGGCTTGGTGTAACAGCACTAGCAAAATCGAGCCTACCGGCCAATTTAGCCGTGCTAAATCACCCGCACCTGCCCAAGCTAGGCAAGGTGAATATTTGCCTGTTCAATCAAGATACACAGCACCCGGTGATCAGTAAAACTCTGGCCGAGTTCTTTAAAGTGAGGTTGAGAGGGTAAAGCATCTAGTATTAGTTGAGCGCGAGTTTTCTCATATATACGTTCAAGCAGTCACATTAAGGTAAGAATCTTTAACTATATTGTTCTGGGTCAAACACCTTTTTAATTGCAACGAAACCGTTATTCCGAGAATAAAAATTAATGCTATAAATATTAGCTCACAGCATATCGGTTTCCGTGGAATGCACGAGCGCGTTACCCAATTTTTACTTTATGAAAATACCTTACTAATTTGCCTAGCTTCAGCAGTTGGATAAGTAAGGGCTTTCTTTCAAAGTTATTGGGTGAGCATCGCTAGCAACAGGGCTTGGGCTCGTCTTTTTTCACCTCAGCAGCATATGCGCTTTATCAGTGGATATACGACATCGTGACGCAATCTAAGGAGTGAGAAAATGAACACAGCACAACCTGAATGCTTAGTGTGTGCATTCAATGAAATAAACGACACTACAGCATTGCTAATACGCAAAAGTCAGCAGCTAGCTTCAATGCAAAACTTACCCTTGAGGTTGTTGTGGGCAATTAACGATAAAATGTTTTCATTCGAACACCTAGATTTGCCTGAACTTAAAGCAGAGGAACGCGTTCAGCGGGAATTTAGTCTCTTTGCCGAAAAACACGGTTTTAGCGATATTAGCAACTGTGATATTCGATTTGGCAAACCCTTTGTTGAAATTATCCGCTACCAGAACGCAGTCAACGCCAAATTAGTCGTTAAGCAAATGGAAGAAAAAAGCTGGATGTCTAACAGCATAGCCAGTGACGACTTCAAACTACTCAGAAAGTGCCCTGCTCCCGTTTTATTGACACGCTCTGACTCTGATGAATTCCCAAAGAGTATTTTAGTTGCGGTTGACTTCGACAGAGACGATAGCACTTCTAAAGACGATGAGTTAAATAAGAAAATGCTCGACACTGTAGTGCATTTTTTTGATAAGCCTGAAACGCACTGCACCGTACTTAACGCTTATAGCGCGCCACAATCTGGATTTGTGAGCTTATTTGCTGATTACCCAGATAAGTTAGTAGACGACATGCTTGCCAGCGAAAAACGCTTTAAAGGTGGTGAGCTAAACATGTTAAGTAGATACTTTGTTGAACATTTAAAACCTCAGTATCTGCAGAACAACTTCAAAAAATTACTGCTGCAAGGATACGCAGAGCAGTTGATTCCCCAGCAAGTAGAAAAAACCGAAGCTGACCTTTTGGTTATTGGTTCGGTGGCAAGAACAGGCATACAAGGCTTCATTATGGGAAATACAGCCGAAGAGGTATTGAGTAATGTGAAGTGCGACGTACTTACTCTAAAGCCAGATGGCTTCGTCTCTCCGGTACTGGCCACAGACTAAAGATTGCCTGAATCAATGCTCCGCCTGTGTTTGATGCAAACGTAAGATCATACGCACGAATAATATAGTGAAGTCGAGACGTTAAATGATAGCCACATACTTGCTTATTGCCGCATACGCTCCGCTAGTTTTGCTAATTTATCTCATGGTGAAACCAAACGGTATGGCATCAAGCAAGGCCTTGCCCTTGTGCGCTTTAGTTGCATATTTGCTTGTGATTTTTCAGGGGCATTCACCTTTAGCCGTTGTACACGCGAGCGTTATACAGGGCGCATTGCTTGCCCTTACCCCCTTATCTATTATAGCCGGCGCCATTTTTCTATTTCTGTGTATGGAAAAAACAGGTGCACTTTCGACGTTGAAAAATGGCTTAAATAAAATAAGTCAGAACAAGGTTGCTCAGCTAATGATTGTGGGCTGGGCGTTCACATTTCTTATTGAAGGTGCTAGCGGTTTCGGCACTCCAGCTGCAATAGCTGCGCCTATACTATTTAGCTTAGGCTTTTCACCTGTAAAGGTTGCCTTATTTTGCCTAGTGACCAATACCATTCCCGTTATTTTTGGTGCCATGGGCACGCCGGTGTGGTTTGGGATGTCGCTATTATCACTGCCAGAAGCAACGATTACTGATATTGCTAAGCTTGCAGCACTCATCAGCACACTTGTTGCACCGGTAATTGTGTTTCTGGCTTTGCGATTAATTTTGCCGTCATGGCAGGCGATATTTAGACATTGGTTGTTTATCCTTTCTTCTACTTTCGCATGCACCCTGCCTTTTCTCGCGTTAAGTTTTTTCGGCGTTGAATTTCCCTCTTTGCTGGGTGGAGGTATTGGTCTGATAGTGACTGTAATAATGGCTAAAGCAGGCTTTGGGCTTTCGTCGACTAGCGACGTTGAAACAAAATCAGACGCTGAACATGAGCTGGCCGAATCCCCTAATTACAGAGCGCTTGTTAAAGCGTCTTTTCCCTTATGGGGCACAGTCATAATTCTTTTGCTTACGCGACTTCCTGAGTTTGGGCTTAGAAGCTTGTTGCAAGATGGTGAGCCTAATATCACAGCATCACTTGGCATATTGGGCGACGTGTCGGTAAGTGCCAGCTTAGTCATATCATTGGCAGATATTTTAGAGACAGGTATTCAATGGAAACACAGCGTTCTTTATATTCCGTCGTTAATACCTTTTATTGTTGTTGCCTTAGCCAGTGTTTACAGTTTTGGCGCTCGAGAGTTTGTACCAAGAGTAAGCTCAGTGTCTGCCCAAACCGCAAAACGCATGATTAACCCTTTATTTGCATTATTAGGCGCACTCATATTTGTAAACTTAATGATGCTTGGGGGAGAACAATCGGCGGTTTCACTCATTGGCAGACACATGGCAGATTTAGCAGGTAACAACTGGCCATTTTTCGCACCACTACTTGGAGCACTTGGCAGCTTTTTTTCTGGTTCGGCTACCATTTCTAACCTGACCTTCGCAGGAATTCAATACGCCATTGCTGAACAGCTTTCTTTACCCTTGTCGGTAGTGCTTGCGCTTCAGAGCGTGGGGGCTGCAATGGGAAATATGGTGTGCATCAATAACATTGTGGCGGTAACTGCAATTCTAGGCCTTAAAGGTCAAGATGGCGTTATATTAAAAAAAGCGGCGAGTATTCTTGCTGTATACGCCATTATGGTGGGTATTTTAGGAAGTGGGCTAATTAGTGCGTATCGCTAACAAGCTCGCGATGTGCTTGGGCATAAAAAAGGGTAAGACAACATGGTTGTCTCACCCTTTATTGAAATACTAGCCTTTACCCATCGCTGGTAATGGTGTCGATAATCTCATTTAGCACGGTTTCTGCTTTACTCGTTTCAACCTGACATGTGCCCGCGTTCATGTGACCGCCGCCGCCATACTTCAAACATAACTCACCTACGTTAGTGTTAGAGGTGCGGTTGGTAATTGACTTTCCAATTGCAAACACTACGTTTTGCTTTTTAAGCCCCCACATCTTGTGAATAGAAATATTGCAGTCTGGGTACATGGCGTAAATCACAAAGCGATTAGTCGCGTAAATAGTTTCTTGGTCGGTTAAGTCCAATACTACTAAGTTGTCGTACACGGTAGAGCATTTCGCTATTTGTACCTTCGCCATTTCATTATGTTCGTGATACAAGCTCACTCGCTCAGCAACGTCTTCCATTTGAAGTATTTCTTCAATACTGTGGTCTTTACACGCATCTATTAGCTTCATCATTAACTGGTAGTTAGAGATCTTAAAATCTCTGAATCTGCCAAGCCCAGTTCGCGCATCCATAATGAAATTCATGAGCACCCAGTCGGTGGGCTCTAAGATCTCTTCTTCAGTAAACTGTGCAGAGTCGCCTTTATCTACCGCTTCCATCATTTCCTCTGAGATATCAGGAAACTTTTCTGCACCACCATAGTAATCGTATACCACCCGTGCAGCAGACGGCGCTTTCGGATCGATAATGTGATTATCAATGTCGCCTGAATTACGTACTGTCTCACTCAGGTGATGGTCGAACGCAAGGTGACAACCTGCTACGTAAGGCAGATTGGTTGTGATGTCGTTTTCGGTAATATCAATTTTACCGTCTTGCATGTCTTTTGGATGAACAAACAGAATATCGTCAATTAAGTCTAAATCTTTCAATAAAACTGCACATACAAGTCCATCGAAATCACTTCGCGTAACCAATCTAAATTTTCTTTCAGGCATAGTTTATCCATCATTCACTTAGGTAATTATTTTAAGTGTAACAGCTAATAAAAATTTTGAGAGACAGGTTTATTAACTTCTTATTTAGCTTTTTAAATTCAGCAATTTACCCAGCGGCTTGGCCAAACTTTCTGGCGGTTCGGTAAAGTAAGCGGGACCTGTTTCAGTCATGTACAAACAGTCTTCTAAGCGAACACCAAATTCACCCGGAATATAGATACCTGGCTCATTGGAAAAGCACATGCCTTTTTTAAGTGGCGTATTTTCACCACGCACAAAGTTAACGCTCTCGTGTCCTTCCATGCCGATACCGTGACCTGTTCTGTGACTTAGCCCAGGCAATGCATAGTCTTTGCTGTACCCTTTGCTGGCGTAGAATTGGCGCACTGCATCATCCACTTTGCCTGCTGGCTCACCAATTTTAGCTGCGGCAAATGCTACGTTCTGCCCTTCCCTTACTGTGTGCCATACGTCCTGAACTTTCTGAGGCGCCTTGCCAAATACCAAAGTACGACTTATGTCGCTTTGGTAACCGTGCACGCTGCAACCGCTGTCTAGCAAGATCACCGAGCCTTCTTTGATAGTTTGTGCTGCATTTGTGCCATGAGGATAAGCACTTGCATCGTTAAACAGTGCCAAACACCATGTACCGCTGCCACCCAAGCGCTGCTGTGCAGTGTTCATCAAGCTTTTAACGTCCTGCTGACTCATACCAAGCTTTAGATTATCGAAAACAAACTCGTAGGCTTCTAAGGTCACTTCATTCGCTTTGTGCATAAGAGCCAACTCACTGGGCGTTTTGTACATGCGACAGCCAAGGGTAATTGGCTCTGCGGGAACAATATTAATGTTTGGCAGCGCTCGGCTGACTCCGGTAACTACAAAGTAGCGTACGCTGCTTTCAAACCCGATATTGCCGCTTGTTATACCGCGCGATTTTAAAATATTGGCTACGACATCAAACGGGCTTTCATGCTCTTGCCACACTCTTACATCATCGCCTATAGCTAATGACTCAAGCACACTTGGCTTTTCGAAAAATGGCGTAACCACCGCCATATCACCTTTTTGAGGGATAACCAGCGCGGTCAAGCGCTCACTACGCCACCATTTAATCCCTGAAAAATAATCCATAGCAGCGCCAGGCTCGACCAAAATTGCCGCAATATTTTGGGCTTTCATAAGCGACTGCGCTTTTTCGATACGCGCTTTGCGTTCTTCTGTGGTAATCGGCTTTGCATCTGCGGTGATATTACTTAGCCCGCTTAAACTGTTAATGTCTGTTGCATTAGTTTGATTAATTGCAGCCATAGCAGCCACAGGCGCAAGCGCAAAGCTAGCGCCCGCTAATTTCAAGAAATGTCGCTTATCCATGTTCCCTTCCTGTCGTTTTAATTAAGGTTGTTTAGCACTTTTTTGTTCTATGAAAATAACATTCAATTGATTTTGTACTAAAAACTTCAGTGTTTAATATTGTCATTACTTTATGCCCACATAACAAAGATGGCGGCAAGCCCAATAAGAAGTAAGCCAGCAATTTCGCGTTTTGTGACTGCATTTTTTAGCCAGTAATGTGAGAGTATCAAGGTAAGTAACACCTCTAACTGCCCAAGCGTTTTTACTAGCGCCACATGTTGCAATGCCATAGCGGTGAACCAACAAATTGAGCCCAAACAGCTTACCGTGCTAATCGCTAGCACCTGCTTTTTAGCGTTGGTTAGCTGTCTGAACACGAAGGGTTTAGTTAGCGCAATATAACCACTTAAACTTATCGTTTGTACACATAGCACCCATAACAACACCCAAGCAGCAGCCACTGTATGCTGAACATTTAGCATATGGCTAGCCTCGCGCACCAACAGTGATGTCAGCGCAAAACAGGTACCGCAAGCAAGACCTATGACCATGGTTTTCACACTAATGCCATGGAGCCGATTGCCACTGCTTAACACAAATACTGCTATTGCGCCTATTACTATGCCCGCCCACCCAAGGGGCGTTAAATAACTTCCGAAAAAGAGCATGCCTACAACGCCGGCCACCAAGGCCTCACTTTTCGCTAGACCTGCGCCAATGGCAAAATTCTTCTGCTTGAACAAAATCACCATTAAAGAAGTGGCCGCTATTTGAAGTAGCGAAGCACACAGTATCACTGCAATAAAAGAGCCTGAGAACTCAGGCACTTGACTGGCACTACTGCTGTAGAGAATGAGTAAATAGACGAGGGCTATTGGCGGAGCCAAGATAAAGCGAGATAGCGTCACCCCAGAGGTGTTAACTGCGCCACTCAGCTTGCTCTGCAGTGCATTGCGCAGGGTTTGCATAACAACCGCGCCCAACGTAAATAAAATCCAACTCATTAGCGTCGCTTTACCTTGTTATATCGCTACCTACAGTTAAGCGTGAATTACTTTGCCTCTTTCGCTTCCATTGCCTGTGTGCGCTTGTCTTTAAAATCAGAGTCGCGTTTCCAGTATGGCCACACATCGCCTTGGGCATAGTAATTCAGCATAGAGCCGATAAGTGAGAGGTCTTGTTGCACACCACCTAATGTCCAGCTTGGAAGGTAGTCATCATCTGCTTTATGGTAGCGTTTGGCGATGAAGCTAGGGTCGGTATCGCCTAAGCTCATGAACAAAATTGAAGGCACGCCCTGCTTAGCAAGCGCGAAGTGATCTGAGCGGAAGAACAGTCCATTTTGAGGTCGCGGATCCATCTTGACGTTTCGCCCTTGTAGCGCGGCAGCTGTTGCTAAATCATCTTCAATAGATAAATAACCTTCGCCGTACTGCAAGATGTAATCAACGCCATCGTTTACATTCATGCCGTCGATATTTAAAAAAGCCACCATGTTCGATGTTGATACCGGCGGGTTATTTGCAAAATAATCGGCACCGAGTAGCCCTGTTTCCTCGGCGGTAAACGCACTAAACATTAGTGTACGCCCAAAGCCCTCTTCGCGTTTTGAAAGCGCATCTGCCAATGTAAGCACACCTGCTACGCCTGACGCGTTGTCTACCGCACCATTGTAAATAGTGGTTTGGCCGTTCTTCTCAACTTTGCCTAGGTGATCCCAGTGAGCGTGAAGCATTACCCATTCTTCTGGCTTATCTGTTCCTTCTAAAATACCCGCAACATTTTGCGACTCGGCACGCTCAATAGTATTGGTAAAGCCCAATGATGCTTTTGTGTTTAGCGCGATGGGCATAAATCCTGGCTTTGAAGCTTTGTCTTTAAGCTCGCCATAGTCCATACCCACTTTTTCAAATAGCTGTCTTGCGGCATTTAAATGAAGCCAACCCATTACACCGACTTGTGAAGCATTGTTGTTGTCGTCGACTAAACTGAATTTGGTATTGGAGTTAGAGTTTTCGACTACGCCCCACCCGTAACCCGCTGGCATGGTTTCATGAATAATGAAAACCGCTTCTGCCCCCTGCCTGGCTGCTTCTTCGTACTTATGTGTCCAGCGACCGTAATAAGTCATTGCATTGCCCTGAAAAAGCTCTGGATCTTTAGAAGCGAAACCCGGATCGTTTACCAGCATGACAACGGTTTTTCCTTTTACATCGAGGCCGGCGTAATCATTCCAATTGTACTCTGGGGCATTAATGCCATAACCCACAAAAACTACGTCACTATTTGTAAGTGAGTAGTCATTAACAATGCGCTGAGTTCGGGCGGTAAAGTCGCTGCCTGCGCTAAAATCAAGCCCGCCTATTTTTAACGATGAAATGTTCTTCGGCGTTATTTTGGCTAACGGCACAGCTTGGGTATAGCTATCGCCAAAGGCTGGCTTCAGCCCTAGCTTTTTGTATTGGGTTACCAAGTAATCGACTGTTTTCTCTTCACCTTTCGACAAAGGCCCTCGCCCTTCAAACTCATCGCTTGCCAGTGTTTTAACGTGCTGACGATAAACATCCAAGTCGATAGAGGCATTACTCAGCGTCATCTTTTTGCTTTTTGTTGTCGCCGACGATTCAACCGAGGCTAAAGTGGAAGCAGGTACTTCGGCATTCGCCGAACCAGTCATTAAAGTAGAAGTAAGTACGGAAGCGGCGCAGACAAAGGAAAAGGCGCGATAAGGTTTGCAAAGATAAGTAAACATAAGCCATTGGCACAAATAAAAAAGGATACCGAAGAGTATCCTGTACCGCTGACTATCTCAACGCCGAAACGACTAAACCACAAGAATGGGGTCAGAGTCTGAGGGATCCCCACG
>NZ_CACSIH010000139.1:0-10674 GCF_902705805.1 Alteromonas alvinellae
ATCCAGCACGACCCACCATCAAGTCTCAAACTCAAATATTCCTTTTTTAAATAATCTCCTCAGTACAAAACGCCAATGCTTATTGCGTTTTAAAACGCTACTCGTCTCATTTGCACTTTGATCTGGTTTACCTAACCCCATGTAGTAGAACAGGTAAGCATAACTACGACTATTTAATTACCCTTATGTTGATTAGGTAGTGTGTAATTTTTATGACAGTTGGGTATAATCCGCACCCTTGTCGCAACAGAGATGTAGGTTAATGTCAGTAGCATTTCGAGTGGATCAGGTAGAGTACCCGTTCCCAGCAAAACCACAGCCATTGTCAGAAGCACGTAAAGCTGAATTAAAGGCTGAGATCAAAGCTTTACTTAAAGCCCGTAACGCTGTGCTTGTCGCACACTATTACACCGACCACGAAATTCAGGCACTCGCTGAAGAGACTGGTGGCTGCGTGGCAGACTCATTGGAAATGGCGCGTTTCGGTAGAGATGCACAAGAACAAACCTTAATTGTTGCTGGCGTTCGCTTCATGGGTGAAACGGCAAAAATTCTTAGCCCTGAAAAAACCGTACTAATGCCAACACTTGAAGCAACGTGTTCGCTTGATATTGGTTGCCCGGTAAAAGAGTTTAGCGAATTCTGTGATCAGCACCCTGACCACACTGTAGTGGTTTACGCGAATACATCAGCGGCAGTAAAAGCGCGCGCTGACTGGGTAGTAACGTCAAGCATCGCGCTTGAAATCGTTGAGCACTTAGACAGCCAGGGCAAGAAAATCATTTGGGGCCCTGACCGACACTTAGGCTCGTATATTGCCAAGCAAACGGGTGCCGACATGCTAATGTGGCAGGGCGAGTGTATCGTTCACGACGAGTTCTCTGCACAGAAACTAGCAGACATGAAAGCACTGTATCCAAATGCCGCGATACTGGTTCACCCTGAATCACCCGCAAGCGTGGTAGAAATGGCAGATGCAGTTGGCTCAACCAGTCAATTGATAAAAGCCTCGCAAACCATGGATAACGACACCTTTATTGTTGCTACCGATAAAGGCATCTTTTACAAGATGCAACAACTTACTCCAGAGAAGACGTTTATAGAGGCTCCAACGGGCGGTAACGGCGCTACGTGTAAAAGCTGTGCTCACTGTCCTTGGATGGCAATGAACGGCTTAGAAGCGATTAAGGCGTCTTTAACAGGCGAAACTGATGGGCATGAAATCTTTGTTGATGATGAATTGCGTAAAGGCGCACTTATTCCACTTGATCGCATGCTTAACTTCTCAGCCGAGTTAAAAGCGAAAGGCGGGCTATAAGCGCACGATTTATAAGCACTTGCTGAATATTTTTCAGCAAGTTCTTGATTAAGCGCGCGGCTTTACCTACTATACGCGCGCTCAAGGGGTTTCGTCGTTGAAATCTTCTTGATACAAAATTTGGAGAGATGGCTGAGTGGCTGAAGGCGCACGCCTGGAAAGTGTGTATACGTTTATAGCGTATCGAGGGTTCGAATCCCTCTCTCTCCGCCAAATACTGAGAACCGGCTTTAGGCCGGTTTTTTGTGCCTACCGATCAGCGCTGGATGATGCGCGGATACTTTTCGCTTACGTAAAAAGAAACCCGCGGGGTAGCGGGTTTTTTTTAAACGCGATTGTTGCGACGCTGGTATGCTAAAGCTAATGGCTTTTCATCTGTGATGTCGCGCCGCTGCTAATTACTTCGCAATTTGCTGGTGAAGCTTAATTAGGTCAGGAAGCTTTTTCGCGTAAATCGCTTTCTTTGTACCTGGGTGAAGTAATTGGCTCACAAACGTGCGTAGGAAGCCAAGTACAAACATTTGAACGCGATCAGCGTCTGCATCACTTGGGTTAGCAATAAGCTTTTCTGTCTCCGCTTGTACTTTATGTACAATCGGGTCCATGGTGTCTTTTCCAGAAACTAGGTCATTACCAGTCACAACGCCTTTGCCAAGCAAGTCTCTAACTGCTGAGTATAAATCAGCAGAAACAGCGTTAGACTGTCCCCAGTTCGCAATGTTGAATTCTTCAGCAATCTTATCTAGATCAGCAGTTGGGTCGTTCGACTTCAATAGGCTGTCGATAAGTTTATGGGCTTCAGTTTGTTTTACGGGTGTTGATAATTCTGACATGGTTACATTTAATGATTATGTGGGTGAGCGCGTTATAAATATTCTGCCAGACAATGTCAACCCGTTTGCCGCCAATAGAGGCAAGAACGGGAGAGGAGCTTGCTAAGTCATTATGTAAACATGGCGAACCAAGCTCCGAAATAGCACCGAAATAACACAGAAATATTACTGAAAGAGTAGCAAAATAGAGAAAAGGCACCTGCTGCCAAGCACCCTTTATCAAATGAGTAAACGGGCTACGCGGAGATCCTATTCTCTTTGTCTACTTTATCTATTTTGCCTGTTCGACGTGCTGGGAAAGGCAACTTAATTGGACGTTTACCATTTAATGCAGCATGTTCTGATTTCACACTATACTTAGCGCTGTCTTTACTATGCATGCCCTTGGGGGTATCAGTTACATCGAAAAGCGGAGCAACAGGCTGTCTGTTTTCCTCTAGCTGGTAAGCAATGACTTTGTTTTCGGTTTCTAAAAAGGCACTTCCAGCTTGCTTACCGAGCTTATAATCATGACGAAGTTGTGCGTCTGTACTACCTAACAATTTACTTTGAAGCTTATCTGACGCAAAAATTTGAATAACCTCTACGCCTTCTGGCGGGTTTTCAATAAACGCCAGTTCTTTTTGATACGCTTGTTCGTGCTGCAGCAGATAGTCGATGGTCTTTGGGCACGTGCCCGTTGCGCACATTACCGCGCTTAACTTTTGTAGCCAAGGCGACTGTACTTGAAAGCCTCTATCTACGGTGCGAATAACTACGATTTTCGTCGCGCCGCGCTTGTATGCTTCGGTAACAGGCAACGGTGCAGCCAAGCCACCGTCTAGAAAGAAATCGGTATTGGCTGCCTGTTTCGTCTCGACGTCAATGTGCAGCGGTACGCCCTGTTTGTAAAGTAAGGGGAGGGCGCTCGAAGCCTTGATAAGATCGACCCAGTTGTGAGTACTTTTCATTGGATCGAGAAAATACGCCTGTCTGTCTCTGGAATTTGTGGCGGTAAATAAAATTTCTCTGTCCGCAACATTAGCCTTCGCAGTATCAAGATCAAGTAAACGGTTCGCTTCTTGGGTTTTGTCAAAGTACCAGTCTAAATCGACAATATGTTTGCCCATTAAACCTCTTCCCATTTGGAAAAAGCGTTTGTGTCGAGTTAAGCCGCGAATAAGACGCTTTGCATAGCCTTTTTGACGCGCCACAAAACTCGTTAAGTTCTGTGAGCCTGCTGAGGTGCCAATAAGAATATCGAAAGGGTCGTGTCCGGCGTCTAACCATGTATCGAGTACGCCTGCCGTAAAAATTCCTCGCTGTCCACCACCTTCCGCAACCAAGGCAACTTTGCCATTGTTCGACATTTCAGCATTGTGTGCTTTTGAATAAGCGAGAGAAGGAGCAGATTGTTGACCCGACATGATAACCCTCTATTTGACCATGACTATAAATTGACTACTTGGTCTAATTGTAGGGAGATCACGACGCCGGAGAAAATTGAAAGAATAAATCGGACTGATAGGAAATAACTGATACTGAAACACTTTTTGTTATTTCATTGTGATTTTTGTGTTTACATTTTGATCGTTTAATCGCAGTCTAACAAAGTGTTGAAAGCTAAACTTTCATTGGGAGTCAATAATGAAAATTGCCGTGTTAGGTGCGGGAAGTATTGGATGTTATGTAGCGGGCTGCCTGTTAGCCTCTGCCCCCACATTGAGTGCCGCTAATGCGCTTACGCTCATTGGCCGTCAGCGTTTATATGATGATATTACTGCCAATGGTCTTAAAGTAACGGATTGGCAAGGGCGTGAGCAGCTAACAAAGCCTGAGCATATAGCTTTTTCGATTGAGAACGATAGTTTAAGTCATGCTGACGTCATTTTGCTTTGCGTTAAAAGCCAAGATACCGAGCAGGCTGCTGCGATAATCAATCAGCATGCAAAGCAATCAGCAGTCGTAGTCAGTCTTCAAAACGGAGTGGGTAATGCACACCTGCTTCGCCAGCACATAAAGCAATGCGTAATTGCAGGCATGGTGCCTTTCAATGTTTTTTATAAAGGCAACGGCCATTTTCACTGTGGTACTGAAGGTAATATTGCCCTTGAAGACCCCAATAACCAATGTAGTGACATCATAAAAGCGCTTAACAACGCGTCGTTGCCCGTTACGGTTTATAACGATATGAAAGCTGTACAGTATGGCAAACTTATTATGAACTTGAATAACGCGGTCAATGCACTGTCGGGTATACCGCTGAAATCACAGCTAGGGGATAGGCAATATAGGTTGGTTATGGCAAAGGTGTTGTCCGAGGCGTTAGCAGTATTAAAAGCGGAAGGAATTGCACCAGCAAGAACCGGTAAGGTCATTCCCAAACTGATGCCAAAAATTATGAAGCTACCTAATTTTTTATTCAATGTGGTGGCTTCATCTACGCTTAAAATAGATCCCGAAGCACGTTCATCAATGTATGAAGATTTGGCACTGGGGCGACGAACGGAGATTGATTATTTGAACGGCGAGATAGTCAGGCTAGGTGAAAAAAATCACATAGCTACGCCAGTGAATAAGCATATTGTTAACCTGATCAAACAACACGAAGTTGCTCAGAAAGGAAGTCCTCACTTACCAGCAAATGCTTTACTGTTAAAGTGACAGGTCTATCTAACGGTGTATTTCAACGTTAAATATTACAGTTTTGTGTCATTTTTATGTCAGGGCACTTGAATCTTATACTAAAGTATATATCCTGCGCGCAAACTTCCGTTATATTTAGTGTGCTTTGCTTTTTCAAAATCGTCTTTCTTCATGTCTTCTGTTGTGTGCTTTATGGGCGTCGCTTTTCCATACGGCGGTTGTAGCGTCTGAGGTTGATGCCGAGCGCGAATCTAGCGCAACGTTCTCTCAATACAATGGCAACGGCCTTTCATTTCAAAGCGACAACAATACCTTCTCACTACGCGTGCGCGGTAGACTTCAGTTTCGCTATGCCAATCCCGGTATAAGCCAGCCTACCGAGCGTGCTGACTTTGAGCATAACGCCGGTAATCAATTTGGCGTTAACAGGGCGCGGGTCAAATTAGACGGTCACATTGGTTTGCCTTGGATTAAATATGGTGTGGAATATGATGCTGTCGATCAGCGCACCCTGACCGCTACACTATCCTTTGAAAAGTATGACGCGCTTCGGTTTAAGGTTGGTCAGTGGAAAGTCGAGTATTCCAGAGAGCGCAGTGTTAGCAGTGGCGGCCAGCAAATGATGGATCGTTCAATCATCAACAGAATTTTTACGCTAGATAGGCAAATGGGGGCATCCCTTTACGGAAATCTTGATGGCCCAGGCGCGGCCAATTTCAATTACTGGGTAGGAGTATTCAATGGCTCAGGCCGTGGTGATTATAGCAATCACGATGGCGAGAATATGTATACAGGGCGATTACAGTGGAATTTCTTAGGTGAGTCTGTCGGGTTTAAAAACAGTGACATTAAACGAACAGCTACGCCCAAAGCCGCTCTAGCAATAGCAGGTGCGAAGTTCAAAAGCCAGTTTACGCGTTTTTCATCGTCTGGCGCTGGTAATTTAGCCAACTTTAGTGCGGGCGAGATCGAAGGTCGGTACGACATTCAGCAGTTTGTGATTGATGGTGCCTATTTTTATAAAGGGTTTAATGCTCAAGCGGAATATCATGAAAAAGATATTGTGGATTTAGCGGACAACAATAGAGAAACTACGCTGCGCGGCTATTATGTGCAGGCGGGTTATTTTTTGAGTGAATCAATCAGCTGGTGGCCAGAGCCCCTTGAAATGGCTGCACGCTTCGGGACCTATTCGCCCCGAGACAGTGAACAAGACGAACGCTTTTTTGAAAAGACAGTAGCATTCAACTATTTTTTTAATGGCCACGAGAACAAACTAACCGCAGAGGTAAGCAGGGTTTCACTGGATCAGTTCGATACTGAAGTAGGGGACGAGACCATCTACTCTCTGCAGTGGGACGTCAGCTTTTAACTACTCACGCCGGGCGAGCAAGAAACTCACCTAGTGTGTTAACAAGGCGAGCCTTGTCTACGGGCTTGCCCACATGGGCATCCATTCCTGCCGCGTGACAGTTGTCGATATCTTGCTGCATGGCGTTAGCTGTTAGGGCAATGATGGGGGTTTTTAACTTAAGCACATTTCTTATATGCCGTGTGGCACTAAGCCCATCAACTTCAGGCATTTGAATATCCATTAGTACCAAATCATAAGTGCACGCTTTCAATGCATCAATGGCCTTTTGTCCGTTTGATACGTGTGTTAAATCTAAACGGAATTCTTCAAGAAGCGCTTTGATTACCTCAACATTAATGTCGTTGTCTTCTGCAAGGAGGACACGAGCACCTTCTAGCGTAACGTGTTGCTGAGTTGTCTCAGACAGCGGAACATCAATATCTGCTGCAACAGCAAACGTGACATCAAAAGAAAAAGTAGAGCCTCGTTCTAATTCGCTTTCAAGCGTTAGTGAAGAGCCCATTAGCTTAAGCAGATTATTACTGATGTTAAGCCCTAGGCCTGTGCCGCCATACTTTCTCGCTATGGAGCTTTCAGCTTGCGTAAAAGGCGTAAACAGCTTTACTTGGTTTTCTTTCGAAATACCAATCCCGTTGTCTTTTACCCAGCAGTGCAGGGCACAATGACTATCGTTCGACTCTACTACGGATAACCCAATTTCTATAATCCCTTTATCAGAAAACTTGATGGCATTGCTTATTAGGTTTGCCAATATTTGCTTAAATCTAAGTTCGTCAAACATCAAATCGTTATTAAGGCTTTTGTCGATATGAAGCTGGAGCACTAATCCCTTGCGTTCCGCTTGGTCTGAAAATATGTCGACTAATGTGCGCAGGCTTTCATTGATGTCGTGAGGCCTTATAGCCAACGTTAGCTTGCCCGCTTCAATCTTCGAAAAGTCGAGTAGGTCGTTAATAAGTTGAAGCAGCATTTCAGACGCATTGACGATTTTCTTGGTGAGATCCTTTGCCTGCATATCGACCGCACGGTTTGATAATGTTTGTCCAAAACCAATAATGGCATTTAAAGGCGTGCGGATTTCGTGACTAATATTAGAAATAAACTCAGACTTTAACCGGTTGTTTAATTCTGCTTTTTCTTTCGCCGTTAAGTAAAGCGCATTAGCCTGTCTTGATTTACTCAATAAAGTCAGAATGATAACAATTGTTACTAGTGTGAGTGTGATAAGTATGACGAGCAACGTGGAAAAAAGAGATTGGGTGCGCTGAGCCTCTGTTTTCAACAAAAGCGCTTCCTCGAATGCTTTATTCTCATTCTCAAGTTGATTTGCTCTGTCTTTTTCTTGAGTTATCTGATCAATTAAGTTGGCGCTTTTTATTAGCTCTAAGTCTTCATATTTCTTTGCATTCAAATAAGCTTCATGGAAAACCTCAAATTGTTTGAATGCTAGCGCGTGATCACCTTTCGCAGCAGTAATGTAGGCTTCTGTTTTATCAAGTTGGGCACGCCAAGTCGTTTGCTCGGCTTCGCGGTTTTCATCGTAGAGTTGACGTGCTTTATTGAGCGCGTTTGTCGCCTTATCCAGTTCTCCTAAACTAAGGTGGGCTTCCGCTTTTAAACGGTAAATCTCGCTATTGTAAAAAGAAGATGAGAGAGGATGGGCAAGAACGATATCAGACAGTGTTAGTGCTTTCTGGAGGTTACCTGAACGATAATAAGTTGTGGCGATACCGTAAGTGGCAAGAAACTCAGAATAGTTGATATCAATTTGCGAATCGAATTCAATGGCGCGTTCAAAATAGTCGATGGCCTTGCTATAGTTTCCTAGATTTCTATACAGAATACCAATGGCGTAAAGGTTGTCGCTGACCAAAATTCGTTGGTTTTCAACTTTGGCGCCATCAAGCGACTTCTCATAGTAAGACAGCGCAATGTCATAAGCGCTGACTGATTGATAGTAGTCTGCCACAATTGCGTAGTACAAGGGTTTAAGCTCAGTGAGCTTATGCTCGGTAAGTATCTCATTTACCGTGTTGATAAGCTCAGCGTTTGGCGCAAAAACCTGACCTTCGCTGTAGGTCAATACTTGGTAAATGAGCGCGTAGGCTTTTATGCTTGGTGGAATAGTAGGCGTTGCAACAACGCGGTTAAAGTATTCGTAGGCTTTTTCGTAGTCTGCGGAAATACCATACATTCTTGCTACACCAGTAGCTATTGTAAGCCCTTCACTCGAGTTGTCTTGCAACGCAATCAGCGTATTTAAGATTTTTTCGGAAGGGCGTTGATGTATTGAGAGTTGGTACTGAACATAAAGCGCGCCCACTTTTCTTTTTTCATCTTGCGTTAATGTGTCAGATAACAACCAAGCTTCAAGCTTTTCTATTGCAGCCCCTATAGGCAAAGGCACTAAGGTTTCAACGTCCACTTTAATTTCGCTGACCTTGTCTGAGATAGATGCATGAGCACTAACCGTTTCCATACTCCAAGTTAGGGCAAGCAATAAAGCCAAACTAATAAAATGCTGCAAACTAAGTGACCCGAATAATTGCTATTTGTCTCATGTTAAACGATTAGACGCGTTTAGAATTTAATCAATAAGTCTAAAGTTGGTGATAGTATGAGCTCATCATTATTTAAAAAGAGGAGAGTGACATGCAAGAAAGCACCAAACTCAACTATGTCGAATTTGCATCTCTAGATATTCGCCGCTCAAAAGCGTTTTTTGAAAGTGCGTTTGGCTGGTGTTTTACCGATTATGGCAGTGAATACAGTGCGTTCAGCAATGCTGGCATGGACGGAGGGATTTTTTCTTCACAACGTGTGATGAAGGCAGAAAGTGGGGCGCCTTTATTGGTGCTGTATTCCATTAACATTTCTGAAGCGCAAGAATGTGTAGAAAAAGCAGGTGGAGTAATTACTAAACCGCTGTTTAACTTCCCGGGGGGCTGTCGCTTTCATTTTGTCGAGCCAGGTGGTAATGAGCTTGCTGTTTGGTCTGAGTCGGCAAAATAGCGCTATCGTGTCTACGATGTCTAGTGATTCTGACTTTTATAGTCTGATAAAAAACGCCTTGCGTGTAACGACACAGCAAGGCGCTCTATATTCAGATTAATTAGCTATAAGCTTGTCGTTACTTTTGCTCAAGCACAATGCGCAGCATTCTGCGAAGCGGCTCTGCGGCACCCCACAATAGCTGATCGCCTACAGTAAATGCCGAAATATACTCTGGGCCCATAGTCAATTTGCGAATACGGCCAACTGGAATAGATAGCGTGCCGGTCACTTTCGCTGGCGTGAGCTCTTGCATGGTCGCTTCGCGGTCGTTTGGAACAACTTTTACCCATTCATTGTGAGCCGCAAGAATCTCTTCAATTTCGCTTACAGGCAAGTCTTTCTTAAGCTTAAGTGTAATCGCCTGACTGTGGCAGCGCATAGCGCCAACGCGCACGCAAATACCGTCAATCGGTACTTCGCCGCCTTTAATGCCTAGAATTTTGTTTGCTTCGGCTTGGGCTTTCCACTCTTCACGGCTTTGACCTGAAGGTAGTTGCGAATCGATATAAGGGATTAAGCTACCCGCAAGCGGTACACCAAACTGTTCACTAGGGTAGTCTGCGCTTCGAATAAACTCAGACACTTGCTGGTCAATTTCTAAAATCGCCGTAGCAGGATCTTCAACTTTAGCTTTCACATTACTGTGAATTGCACCCATTTGATTGATTAGCTCACGCATGTGCTGTGCACCTGAACCTGAAGCAGCTTGATAGGTCATTGGCGAAGCCCATTCAACCAAGTCTTTCTCAAACAGGCCACCGAGTGCCAGAAGCATAAGGGAAACCGTGCAGTTTCCACCTACGTAGGTACGAATGCCTTTTTCAATGCCACTATTAATTTCTTTACGGTTTACTGGGTCTAGTACAATGACGGCATCGTCTTTCATACGAAGCGCTGAAGCTGCGTCAATCCAGTAGCCATTCCAGCCTGATGCACGAAGGTCATTATAAACTGCTTTTGTATAATCACCGCCTTGGCAAGTAATAATGATATCTTGTTTAGATAGTGCTTCGATGTCGTGCGCATCTTCTAGAACACCAGCATCTTTACCAGCAAAATCTGGTGCTGCTCTACCTTTCTGCGAGGTGGTGAAAAAGGTGGGCTCAATGTGCGCGAAATCCTGCTCTTCTTGCATGCGCTGCATTAATACTGAGCCAACCATACCGCGCCAGCCCACTAAACCTACTTTTTGTTGTGACATTAAATTGAGAACCCTTGTTACTAAAATGAAAAGTACTTCATCACTTATGTTTGTAAAAATTGGTCAATACCCAGACCTTTTCATTAATTGGCGTGTATTGGAAAAACATAAAAGTGATGTCGAGCGCCGCGTGCCTAGCCCACTGGCGCAATACCTGTCGTTTTTATTTTTATCCTCGCAGTCTAAGTGTTATTTATCCCGCTGGCTAGATGGTTTTTATAAATAATCTATCGCTGATATCAGGGCAAAATCATACTTGAATGAAATT
>NZ_CACSIH010000140.1:0-1060 GCF_902705805.1 Alteromonas alvinellae
GAGTGCCAACAGCGTTTTGTTCTACACACATTAACCGTGATGCCTGCGAATATGCGTAATCAACTTATCATTATTGAATTCTAAGGTTACTATATTTACTGAGCTGTAGGTTATATCTTTGTCTACATGATTTGGCCTGACTTTTCCTGACTCAGTCATTTTGATAATGGCAACATTTCCCCCAGTCATTATTTGATTTATTACTATTGAACTGTAGTAAATCTTGTCACTCATTTTGGCGATCAGGCCTTCACGTAAAGCGGATTTTTCCGTAATCGTTACTTTAAACTTCACATGTTCATCAACGAATTCATCTGCAATTAAATTAATAAAGGCATCAATATCCTGAATTGTAGTATTAGGTTGCTGGCGAGCATTTTTGGCTTCCACAAATTTTGTCGCTAGTTGCTCCAGTTCTCCCCCTGAGAGAGCAGCATTGGCGGTAAACGAAAGAAGTAAAAAGACAAATAAAAGTAAGAGCTTATACATAATGTTCCTTGTGTGTATAACTTTCCAATAACGGGCGCAGACATGTGGGGCATAATGGCGAAGCCGCCCCGCTTGTATGCGTCCCAGCGATCGAAGTGAGTGAGTTTATTGACTTGTTATACGCGGTTGCCAAAATGGAATTCGGTAGTCACGTACACAGGTATTTTATTGGTGTTTGATTGAGATGGCTCATACTCCATTTGCTTTACGGCTTTCAAACCTTGATCGTCCCAAACACCCTTTGGTACCGATTCAACTATCTCTGGATTATATACCTTACCATTCGAGTCAATTAAGTACCGGACCCTTACATAGCCGTCAGGTCGCTTTGCTACATTTCTGGGGGAAGAGAAGCTAAAAGACTGTGATTTCATTTCCCAATGCTGGTTCAAATTTTCTGCTTGAACCTCAATTGCTTTGGTTGAAAGATTTGGCGTTGAAGAGCAACCGAAAAGAAATGTAGCGACAATAGTTACAATTGTTTTTTTCATAAATATCCTTATTTTTTGAACATTAAGTAGCGTATAACTTTCCAATAACGGGCGCAGACATGTGGGGCATAATGGCGCAG
>NZ_CACSIH010000141.1:0-5508 GCF_902705805.1 Alteromonas alvinellae
CATGCCGTCGTTATCGTCATCGCTGTCGCACACATCGCCTAAACCATCGCTATCGGTGTCTAGCTGGTCTTCGTTAGCTATGGTTGGGCAGTTGTCAATAAGATCTAGAATACCGTCGCTATCACTATCGGCTTCACTTTCATCTTTAAAAACAAACCTCAAGTTATCTATCCAAACACCATCATTACCGCTGCTATTTGAAGGTCCTTTTTGGTAGATAAAACTTACAGCATGGGCGCCTGCAGGAACACTCATAACAAGCGTCTCCCAGTCAACAAAACCCGACCGCTGAGCCACTATTTCATCGTCTACTTTTATAAAAAATAGATCCTCACCTAATTCACTATCGATATACGCATCAAATTGAAGTTCCGCACCAAAGCCAAAATTTCCGACTAACAACGCTTCTATCTCCGTGCTATCGGGAGGTCTCTGTATGTAAAGAGAACGACTTTGCTCTGTACTTCTTCTAACTGACGTATCCCATAAACCAGGACGCCAATAATCATATACAAGGGCAAGCTCGAAAGATTCTGCCGTTTCACTGTATATGGACTCCAAATTCGTAAAAAAAGAGGAGTTATTATTAATAAAATCGATGAAGTCGCGCTTTCCGTTGTTATCTCTATCTTCAAATGCATCTGATGAAACATAGGGATTATAGTCATTATCAACTTCATAGCTGTCTGGTAAGAAATCATTATCGTCGTCGTGATCGATTTCGTCACCGATTGAATCCCAATCACTGTCGGTGCTTTCAGATGCGTCAAAAGGAAAGGAATCAGCGTAATCGGAGGTGCCGTCACTATCAGAATCTTCAAGAGTAATACCCGAGCCCAAGTTAATTCTTATTAACTTAGTTTGGTCGTGAGCGAGAGCGTCGGCGGGGGCGATTTTGTTATCTTTAGTTCTAAGCACTGCGTATTGCCCGTTTCCACTTGCTAGGAAAACAGGGCTAATGCGTAGAGCATGTATGGCATTAAAATCATTACTTTTGCTGACGTAATTGACGCTATTCGCAATTGTATCTGCTCGATATATTGGTATGCTTCCCCAAAGTCCGTCACCAGCGCTGCTATCTTTATCAAATCTTCCTATAATGCCTTTGCTTTCAACAACTTCCCTGTATTTTTCAAAAAATAAGTATTCACCGTTAAGGCTTATTGTGTCGCCCCTAAGTTGTTTAGAGTGCAAAGGGCTTCCAAAGCCATCTTTGACCGTAATAAATTCAACATTATCGTTTTCAATAGAATAACGTAAATCGACAGTTGGCCCGACACCCCCGCCCGGATTTTTAAAATCAGGGGCAAATGCTGCGGCAAGCCCAGAAAAGTATACGAATTTACCATCAGAAGTAATTGCGTTGAGCGCTGGTCCTGTGTCGGTATCAGGTATGCTGTTATCGAGTGCGCGTCCAATTAGACTAGTTTTTTGTGTTTTCCTATCTTTTAAAAAAACGTTCCTGTAGAAGATCATATCGTCATTGGGTGCTAAGCCTTTATAAGATGCTTCGAAGGCAACATAACGACCATCTGCACTAACGGCGGCATTAACCACACCGGGCGCGGTGCCATTACCTTGGGAAATGGGTATATCCCCATAACTGTCTGTTGATACACGCTCTAAGTTTTCTGCTTCTCTGTCGTATAAATAAAGGATTCTTCCACCTCTGGACGCTGTTCCATTGTCACCCTTTATTTCTGGCCGCCCGTCAAGACTCGAGCGCGTGGTAAACAGAACAAACCTACCTGTGGCAGAAATAGATAAGTGGGTTATTCTGTCTAAATTAACTAATGGGTTTCCGTCCAACTCATTGGTCAATGCAGCTATGATACCCTGCTCCATTTCACCTGTTTTGATGTTGTAAATGTCTATTTCAGCGTCACGCGTTCGACTTGAAAAAGCTACAGTACTACCATCCGCGGATAAGGCTGCAACTCTTGTCCACTCGCCATTAATTTTTTGAGAGACCTCAGCATTCATGTCACGTAGATAGAGCGCAGCTTCCGATAAATCATTTGCGTATTCTTGAAAAAGTATCAAATTGCCATCTGCGGAAATTCCCATAGGTTCAACGCTGTCGTTAAAAACAGGGGCATTTGTCTCGTCTCTGCTTACAAAATCTAGCGCAATATCCGGTGGCGTATCAGGTTCACCAAGTACTTGAAAAGCGATGTTATCAATATAGACTACAACACTCGTATCACCTGCGGGGTTAGGCGACTGCATTGATAAGTCAAGTCCGTTGAGAGGAGAAATTATAGCGTGTTCACCAGCAACGTCCCACTTACCTGTATATATTGTGTCGTGGTAGCCTGAGCTTATATTTGCATAATTTAAGCTAATAGAGCGCTCCACGCCTTCAGGTCTAGCGTGGAAGATAATTTGCTCATTAATATTAGGTACGTTGAAAGAAACGTTAATTTGGCGTGTTGTATCGTCAACGGTTATCGCAAGAGCAGTAGAGCCACTTACACCCCTACCAGGTGCTAAACTGATCTTCCCGCTCGTTACGCTGATAAAACCCAAATCAGTTTGGTTTTCAAAGTTTAAAACTTTTGTGGTAATAATCGGATTTTCACGAATATCATCTGGCGCTGTATTTGAAAGATATTCAGCTAAATTTGAATATCCATCACTATCGAAGTCATCCATTGCATCATTTTCGGTGGTATCTAGTCCATAAAAAGCCTCCCATTCATCATCCATTCCATCGTTATCTTCGTCGACAAATGTTAGGCCAATACTTTTTCCAGAACTGGTGAATGCGACTTGAGGAGCTGAGATCAATAATATAGAAAGCATGAACACTGCTGTGTTCGCCGTTATTTTTAAAAATCTAAAATGCGTGCATTTTCCTATGAACCGACTAACAAACATTAGGGAGCCCCTTTAATATCTAAATCCCATACGGTCACACACTGCTCTGCCGAATCGTCACGTGTATCAGTTGTTGTTATCGTGCCTGTAATTTCTATGTTGCTATCTGTCTTAGACGCAATTGACAAATCGAAAACGTCGTTCTCATAAGTAAGGTCAATGGTTTGTTCAACTGAATTGTAGTTTCCACCTATAGGAGTAGGTGTGCCTTCCCCTTCAATATCCATAGTTAAAACAGCGCGCTGTGCAAACTCATCTAAGGTAAGCTCGCCAACCTCTGAACCTTCTAAGCCCACATATTCTTCATCGGTATTACAGATACTGCCTTGTTGGCTAGTAATAACGAAGTCTATTGTCAAAACATAATTGAGTATTTCTGGTAAGGGAAAAGTGATAGGTTCAACGTGCAACACTTGGTTTACAACATCGTAAGCCATAAACTGAGATGGCTCGTTGGTAGAAGTGGCTATCAAGCCTATGTTAGGTTTCACTTGCCACGTTGAGCCCAAGTCCAATATTGTTTCTGAAGAAAAACCGTCGCGGCTAGATTTTAAAGCAATTTCATAATTGGTACGTTTACCGAGTAAAGCAAGGTCATTTAGTCCGTCGCCATCTACATCTTGTAAAATATGAAGGCTTACATCACTCCATTTGTTCGCCCAGCTGACATTATTAAGTGTTGAATTACGGTCTTGACCATCTTTAATTTGCAGCTGCCAACGGTTTTTCTCTGCGTTGAATCCACCCAATGCAAATTCCGCTACGCCATCGTTTGTATAGTCGTTAACTTGCCCAAAAGTAATGTCAGTTAAATCAGGCCACGCATAAATACTCAGTGCACCTCTAGGTGAAAGCCCACTTTTAATTATTAGCTGCCAACGGCCATCAGCATCTGCTTTACCCAACAATGCCCAATCTGACGTTCCGTCCAAGTTGAAGTCACCCACGTCATGCCAACTCGTATTATTCCAGTTACTAGGAAATGTATAAGCGCTAAACTTATCGCTAGGTGTGGTGCCGTTAATTACCCTTACCTGCGGTTTACCGTTTTTACTAATTGTTCCAAACAAAGCAACTTCGTTTGTGCCATCAAGATCTACATCAGTAAAACTAAAATAAGTTGGTTTATTCCAAAGTGCAGGGAATGCAAACGTATTAACATTCCCGTTTGTTAAACCATTTCGCACAACAAGTTGAGGACGTAAGCCTTCTTTAAACAAGCCCTGTAAACCAATTTCGGCAACACCGTCGCCTGTCATGTCTGGCAGCACAACAACAGAGGTATTAGACCAGTTAGCTACCCAGTTAAGAATGCTCACTCTATTACCCGTTGCAGTATCTTTTATGCTTAGTTGAGGTTTGCCTTCGTTGCCAGTGCTAGAGCGTATACCAAACAAGCCTATTTCAGGAGAGCCATTGCCATTCATATCCGGCAGCATATACAGAGAGACTTGGCTATAACTGCCTTGCCATGTTACCGAAAAAGTATTATCCAATGCTGTTGCAACATAGCGCTCACCTTCGCGATCAAAGCTGAACAAAACTGGCTTATTCACGTCGCCGAATGTATGAACAACTTCACCCACGTTGGATGGTTGTAATTTAGATGCTTGCCAGTTATTTTTTATCGACGGTATATCTCCTACTCGGTAAGCATTAGTTTTTTCCGGTATGCCTGCCCAAGCCCAGTTTACACAATCTTCATTGTCATCAAACTGAATGCATTCAGCTGTTTGAGTATCTACATAAGGAGAGATCAAAAAACCGCCAGTGTCACCAAATGCACAATCGCCGCCTCCGTTTTCATAAAAGCCATCAAAGCCTTCAGCACATACCCAAAAGTCAACTGTCTCACCCGATAAACTCATTCGGGGAGCATCTTCGGGATCAGCAGCACGAATATCTGTTTTACCTGAAATGTTGTAGCTGATGCCTGATAAGTCGGCTCGAATAAATCGCTCAATAAGTACGGTATCGCCATCTTCTGCGAGCCTTCCTTCAACTACGCCGGAAAGTATTTCACCTGCGGTTCCACGTGCAGATGCATCGAATGTATAGGAAAAGGAAAATTGCTCACCTGCTTGAATTAGAAAAGGTGTTAAAGCGAGTGATAGGATAAAAGTTAGTTTTGAGCCATTAAAATTTTGGGTAGAAAGTAGATGTAGCATGTCAAATCCCTCTGAATGTGTTGGTTAAATATCGATCAGTTGGCGCGGTTAGTCAAATTGTAATGATTGTTACTTTCTGGTTTCTTCAAAAAAAATATTCGCATTAAAAAGCTATTGCGTTGAATCGAGAAGAGGGTTTTCAATTAGTCTTGGTATTTAGCTGTAGGTAGGGATTTTATAAAAACAGCCAGCAAGTAATTTGCTGGTAAAGCTGTTACAAATATAGGGGGTGATTGGTTTAATTTTGAACTTTGAAAAAAATATGTGCTACTCTCCTTAGAACATTATTTACATGGATGGTTAAAGTGATGTATCAAATTGAGTGCTTAATACCATCCCAATTTAACTGAACTTGGTGATGGAAATGAAAAAAACTATATCGCTATCTATCTTAGCTGCATTATCTACCCCACTAACTGCACAAGAATCAATCAGGGTGAGAGCATGAATGCTTAATTTT
>NZ_CACSIH010000142.1:0-8926 GCF_902705805.1 Alteromonas alvinellae
ATGCCGCTCACCTTAAGTGAACGGCATTACACACATGTGCGGTTTTTTTGTTTTGATATCTACTTTGAGTCCATTATGCGCTGTTAGGAAGCCTGTGGCGCATAGGCAATGGCTTTTGACTTAGTACTTGCTCTGGCATGCTCTGCCACACGTTATCAGGAAGCGCAGGTACTTCTGCCTTGTGCTGTGAGATAGCAAAATACCCCATTGCAACGCGTAAACACTTAAGTGCTTTACACTCATTCACTTCCTGGTCAATGACAAACACGCCACACTTACGCATGGCTATGCCCAGCTTATCGCTGCTTGTTAAGCGGATAACCGGCGCCGCTAACACCATGCCTACTAATACAGGTAACAACCACATAAATAGCGACGGGGTGAAGTAGAAGGTAGTTACGCCCCACGCTACCGCTAAACAGCTCATAATTTGCGTGTGTTTAATTGCAACTTTCCATGGCACTTTGCGCCCTTCGCGCTCTTGCGCTTCCCATTTAACTGAGTGGCCAACAAAAACGCTAATCACAAAATAACTGTGATAGAACATCATTAACGGCGCAATAAGCACAGCCATAGTTAACTCAATTGCTGCCCCTTTAAGCAAAGACCACGCGCCACCAAATTCGCCGCGACGTTTTATTAAAGCTAAGGTAATACCGAGCAGTTTAGGCAAGAATAGTAACGCCGCCGTACCCCACATGGTTACCATCATCATGTCTTGACGCGCAACCTGCCAACTAGGGAACAGCTGGTATTCAGACACGAAGAACTCTGGCACTGACGTGGCGCGAATTAACGCATCTGCCGTACCTAGCGCCAACATGCAAAATAATATGAGTGAAGAGATGTACGCAAACGCACCAAATAAGAAGTGCAGGCGGTTCGCCATTTTAAGACCTTTAACGTTCAATAGCCCTAAATGCTGTATGTTGCCCTGAACCCAACGGCGATCTCGAATAGCATAGTCAACAATGTTACTTGGTACTTCTTCATAGCTGCCTGTAGTGTCGGTAAGCAAGTAGGCCTGCCAGCCGGCACGGCGCAAAAGCGCAGCCTCAACAAAGTCATGGCTTAGTATTTCGCCACCAAAAGGCGCGCGCCCTTCAAGGGTAGGTAGCCCGCAATGCTGCATAAACGGTGCAATACGAATAATAGCATTGTGCCCCCAATAGTTCGCACTGTCTGTCTGCCAAAACGATAGTCCTGTTGCCAACATTGGGCTATACAGGTGAGCAGCAAACTGCACAAAACGTCCAAAGAAGCTGTTTTGACGCACCGGCATCGGAATGGTCTGCACTAGCGCCGTATCAGGGTTTTGCTCAATACGACGCGCCAAGTCTTGCATGCGCTCTCCGGTCATTACGCTGTCGGCATCTAACACAATCATTGACTCGTAATTTGCGCCCCAGCGTTCACAAAACTCTTTAAGGTTGCCCACTTTTCTGTGCAGGTTTTGTTCGCGACGACGATAAAACACTTGGCTAGAGAAGGCACCTAAACGCTTTTTCAAACGGGTAAAGGCACGTAGCTCTGCATCCGCTTTTTCCATATCGCGGGTGTCGCTAAGCATGAAAAAGTCGAATTTCGAACTGTTTTCACTTTCCATCAACTCGCGAATACAAGCTTCAAACCCCACCATGATACGGCGGGTATCCTCGTTATAAACCGGCATGACCACGGCGTGCTTTTGCGTTAATGGCGCAGTAGCATCAGGCTGAGATTGATTTCTGCGCAAGCTTAGCGGGTCAATGTTAAAAAGCTGCAAAAAGAAACCAATAATGCCTGTCCAAAATGCCATGCACAGCCAAGCAAACAGGGTTAACCCCAACCCCAACTGTGCGATCTCCAAGTTAGTAAGGCCGTTAGGTAAAAAGATCTCGTATAAACTCCAACCGGCCAATGCCGTACTTGGAATAACTAGCATTGCCATGATAAACAAACGCATATGCTCTCCTTTTAAGATGAAGTGTGAAGCACGTGCAGTGCTATCACTTTTAACCTGAGGCACGGCTTTAGCCCCGTTCGATACCGATTTATTCGTGTGATTATTTTGGCTGGTAGACATAATTCCAAACCTCACTCACACGCTTACCGTCTTTCTCAATGTAAGCGCGCATATCTACCGTTTGCTTTTCTTTTGGCTTTAGGAAGAAAGTGGCACGCCACTCTTGTCCGTCAGCAACGGGATAAAGGCGCTGCTGAGAAATCGTGCCGTTAGTACCCTGTACCACCAACTTCATCGACTCACTATCAAAAGCAACGGCGGAAGGCGCGCTAAAATCTACGCTGAACTGTCGTGTCGTATTCAGACTGTCGTTTTTAAACTCGTCACCCGGCAATACAGCCTTGCCTTGGCGGGTACGTACTACAGAGGCCAATTCACTGACAAAAGGGTTCTGTTCTACCGTTTTAAGCTCATAAGCAAAATACAGAGATTCACCCGACTTAAACGGCTTTTCAGGCGTCCAAAAAGCCACAATGTTGTCATGGATCTCAGACTTAGTAGGAATTTCTACAACTTCTAATCGGCCTTTCTCAAAACCTGCTTCTGGCGTAACCCAAAGCCCTGGACGAATATGATAGTTGGCCTCAGCATCAAGGTAATTATCCCATTCGCCGTCGCGCTGAAGCATACCGAACCCTTTGGGGTTTGTATCGCTGAGTGACGTGACTTGAAGGCGTGCAGGATTAGTCAGCGGACGCCAAATTTCTTCGCCAGCGTGAGTGACCATGAGTACACCATCACTATCATGCACCTCTGGACGATAGTCGTCATGGCGCTTTTCTGTGTTCTCGCCATACAAAAACATACTGGTAAACGGCGCAATGCCTAACTTATTTACGTCATCTCTGGCAAATAACCAGCTCTCAACTTTTACACTGGTATCAATATCAGGCTGGATAACAAACTTATAAGCCCCAGCCACCGAAGGGCTTTCTAGACGGGCATAAATAGTAATTGGTTTGCCTTCACTCGGCTCTATGATCCAAAACTCTGTGAAGTGAGGAAACTCTTCACCTTTTGCTAAAGCGGTATCAATTGCCAAACCTCGAGCAGAAATACCATAAACTTGATTTTTACCTACCAAACGAAAATATGAAGCGCCAAGGAATACAGCAAATTCATCTTTATACTCTTCGTTCTTGATAGGATAGTGAACGCGAAATCCAGCGAACCCTGACTTTTCGTCCGTTAGCCCAGCTAACCCCGACGCAGACCCGTCGTAGTTGAACATGTCACTGTTAAACGCTAGGCGTTCAGGCTTATTGCTTTCACCAATAGTGTGGATAGTAACGGGGTACTCATATAAAAACCCCGGATGAAAAAACTGCAGCTCGTAGTCATTTTCTCCGTGCCAAAGGCTCTGCTCTGGCTTAAAGCGAATTGAGCGATATGTGGTGTAGTCAATTTCTTTAAGCTTACTGTTTAATCCGTGATCGTCCTGCTCGTAGCTCTCTGTCGCTGACTTGCGAGCAGCGTCAATAATAGATTGAAGAACGGGGGATGCTTTTTGAGGCTGATTACTATCGTTCACCTCTACAGCAGCGGCTTGTTGAAACGCAAATAATGCGATGACACTGCTCATCGCTAAAAGAAGGTGTGAAAGCTTATTGCGCTGACGCACATCCGTTTGTAAATCTTTACCGAAAATTGAAACTGGCTTAGCCATTTGTCCTCTCCTTATGAAAACAATGGTTATCCAGATGGTCATCACACCCTTTTACTGCCTTGCTACATATTACTGTTAACAGTGAGTCTGTTACTTAAGATGCAAATCTAAAAAAAGGGGCTGATTGAAACCATGCGAGAAAGGCGCTCTATTCCTTTCTGTGTTCACTGGCATCGCGGATATCGCGAGAGCCGAATTCCTTGCCTAATGGCTTGAGTGAACATTGGATAACTCATAATGACTTGAGCAAAAGCTGTTCCAACACGAAATAGTCGCCGTTATTTTTTATATTTTTTATAATTTACAATACTTTACAAACACACACATTGTGGATTAGTGGAGAACACTGGCTTGTAAAAATGTCCGATGAGTTAGACAAAAGGATAACTGTTGTTTTTTAGAGACAGTTTTGTGTGCCAACGTTTTACTAGGAATACATCAAACTTTGATTTTGAACATTTCAAATGTGTAGCCTCTAAAAAGCCAGACGTATTTTATCTATAAATATTAGCAACATAGATAAATTAAGACATATCAAAATAGTGATTTAGTACGAAGTTGGCAAACGCTTTGCTATTCATCATGTAGATAAATAAATCGGACACTATTTCTTAACGGAAATAATAAAGATGGCATGAAGGCGAGTACGGCTTTGTGTTCATCAACCAAGTAGCCTTTTGTAGCGCGCTATAAACGTGCCGCCTTACAACAATTTTTGCAGGAAGTCTGAAATGGACGGAAGCAACGTAAGGGGGGTTACTGAACATACTAAGGAGTTATCACATGCGTAAATCATTCACACTTATTGCAGCAGCACTAACTGCGGCAACACTTCCTCTTACAGCTATGGCCGACAAGCCTGACTGGCGTTACGTAGAAGGTGGTTACACCAAAATGGACTTTGACGACAATGAATCTTTTGAACCAGACGGTTTAACCGTTAACGGTAAATACCTATTGAACAGCAACTGGTACCTGAACGGCGAGTATAGCTTCTTTGAAGAGGGCAACTTTGACTTTGATATGCTGACACTAGGTGCGGGTTACCGTTTACCTGTTAACGCGACAACAGACGCGTATTTTGGTGCCAACTTAGAGCGTATCGACGGTGACGTAAACGACGAAACAGGTTACAGCATTAATGCTGGCCTTCGCTCGATGATCACAGAGCAGGTAGAGTTGGCGGGTGAAGTTGGCTACTACGATGTAGACGATGGTGAAGCGACATTTAGAGTAGGCGCTAACTATTACATCACGCCACAATGGGCTGTGGGTGCAAACTACAGAATCATTGATGATTTAGACATTATGCAGGTAACTGCACGTTACGCGTTTTAAGCCTTCCTCTCCTCAGGTAGGTAGCCGGGTTGCTCGACCCGGCTTTTTTTGTGTCTATTAATCTGTCGCTTCGCCTTTATTCCATGGCTTCGCTGGGCTCAATATCTTCTTTTCTTTTGATATCTACACTTTCATGAAGCTCTGAATAGACCAGCACCGCCTCACCCGATTTGAGTCTGTTTAACACTTGCTGCACTTTCACATCTAGCGCAACTTCTTCAGCGCCGTAGTCCGTGCCCTCTCGCAGAACAAAAGACTCAGCCAAGCTATAAAGCGTATCGGCTTCTAGCGCGTCAATGGGGATTATCATTCACACTCCTGATAAAAAGCGTTTGGGTAAATTATTAGGACATCAACATTAGCGGCTGACATAACGACACGTAGTATTTACAGGTAAGGCTTCACTTACAAAACGTTTCACCCGTTCGTGCAGCCATACTTTAGGATTTAATATAGAACCTTGCATGAACCCAACGTGACCGCCTCGTTCACTTAGCTCCACGGTAACGTTGCGCGCAAGCTCTTCTTCCTTAGGCACAATTAAGTGATTCATAAAGGGGTCATCAATGCTATGCAATACCAGTGTAGGGCAGTGGATCGCGCTTAAAAAGTGATACGCACTACACTTTTCATAGTAGTCTTGAGCGTCTGCAAAGCCGTGAAGCGGCGCTGTGATCTTCTCGTCGAATTGGGTAAAGCTGGTAATCTCTTCCACATCAGTTTTTGTTAGCTGTATAAGCTTGCGATAATCGATGTACTCCATTTTCTTACGCAGCGTATCTTTCATGCTAGTAAGTAAATACTTTTGATATACGCGAGAAAAACCCTGGTTAATTGATTTAGCGCATTCAGAAAGTTTAAGAGGTGAAGAAATGGCAATCGCTGCCTTAAGCCACTTTTGCGCAGGGTTTTCGCCCAACAGTTTCAATAGCATGTTGCCGCCAAGGGAAAAGCCGATGGCCACTTTAGGAATTCGTGGAAATTTATCGTGAAGCCACTCTAAGAAAAAGCTGGGGTCTTCTGTTTCTCCACTGTGATACGCCCGCGCTTTTAAGTTTGGCACGCCGCTACAGCCGCGATAGTGCATCATCACCACCTGCCAACCGTTTACTGACAGTTGCGCCATCATATCGTTCGCGTAATGCGACTTAATGCTGCCTTCTAAACCGTGAAACATCACCACGATACCCGATGTTTCCTGCGGTTTTGGCCCCCACGCCACATCGACGAAGTCGTCATCGGGTAATGTGAGACGCTCCATGTCGTAAGACAAAGGCAACCGCTTTTGAATAAAACGCGGCCATATGGTTTGCACATGACGGTTCTTCGCCCACCCTGGCACCTTAAAGCTGCTTTTTATTATCTTTCCGTGCGATAGCGCTGATTTACTCATTTTATTTTCTTATTGTGTTTTTACGATAGTTGGTTAACCACTAGGCTCACTAGTTGGCGCGCCTCGTTGTTGTCTCGCAGTCCGTATGCATTTATAAACGCTGCGATAGACGCGTTAAATACGTTAGACGATACAGATTGCCCCTGACCCAGATGCGTGACTGGCTGCTCATTGAACGACGCAACAATATCGTGCTGCTGCTGTCTTTCAAGCTCTAGCTCTTGTGCTTTGAGTGCGTCATATTCTGCTTGGTCTCCGCCTTTTTCGGGGCTCGCAGCCTTTCGCCTTGCACGGTGATACTGTAACTTTTCTTCGGTCGCACTTGATGCCGCAATCACTGCCTTAAGCTGTGGCAAATTAATGATGACATTATTCTCTAAACACCAGCAAATCAGCAAGAGAACGTTTACATTAACCTTGTGGTTGTCTTGCAGTAAAAGCGCAAGGGGAGCCATATCACCTTTGGTATAGCGAGAAACGCTATACTCCCAAAACGCGCGGTTTTCGATATTAGGCGTTGGCATTGTCATACTCTTCTCGCTTTAGCTCAATTTGCTCTTGGGCATCTAGCCATGCCATCTCTTCTCCTTCAAGCTGTTGCTTAAGCTGAGTTTGTTTGTCGAGTAAGCCCATAAGCTGCGCTTTTTTGTCTTCGCTGTAAAGCGAAGTATCGGCAAGTGACGCTTCCACCTCAGCCAAAGCAGCACCACATTTCTCCATGGCTTTTTCGTGTTTTTCAATGGCTTTTTTAAGTGGCGCAACCCTTTGCCTAAACTCGGCTTCACGGCGTTTTTCTTCTTTACGATCTAATTTGCGTTCCGGCTTACTCTGCGCGCCAGTCTCTTGTAGCTCTTCGTTTTTGGCGTCGCTGTTGGCCTTGGCTTTTTCCGCTGCCTGCTGCTTTAAAATCCAGTCGCGATAGTCGTCCAAGTCGCCTTTAAATGGTTCAACTTCGCCACTGTCTACCAAATAGAAATCCTCACATACCGAGGAGAGTAAGAAGCGGTCGTGCGAGACCAGTACCATGGCGCCTTCAAAACCTTGAAGCGCGATATTTAGCGCATGGCGCATTTCCAAATCTAAGTGGTTGGTAGGCTCATCCAGCAGCAATAAGTTAGGCTTCTGATAAACAATTAACGCCAATACTAAGCGCGCCTTTTCACCGCCC
The DNA here is from genome assembly GCF_902705805.1 of Alteromonas alvinellae. Taxonomy (NCBI): domain Bacteria; kingdom Pseudomonadati; phylum Pseudomonadota; class Gammaproteobacteria; order Alteromonadales; family Alteromonadaceae; genus Alteromonas; species Alteromonas alvinellae. Next base: position 7,571 of record NZ_CACSIH010000142.1, read on the forward strand.
GACATAGGTGCCACGGGCGCTAACGCTTCATCGCCATTAAATCCAAATCCGCCCAGATAGTCGCGAAGTTGCTGCTCGGTGGCTTTTTCGTCAATGCGTTGCAAATGAAGAAGCGGAGTAGCGTTAGCATCTAATGTTTCTAACTGATGCTGAGCAAAGTAACCAATCTTTAAGCCTTTTGCGGTATTAAAGATACCTTGTTTTGGCGCATGCACACCCGCCAATAGTTTGATTAGCGTAGACTTACCCTGCCCGTTTCGACCTAGAAGACCTATTCTGCTGCCAGGTACTAAATTGAGTTTCACCTGTTGCAGCACAATATGGTCGTCGTAACCCAGCTGTATCTTTTCCATTTGTACAAGCGGGTTTGGCAGTGCCGACGGCGGCGCAAAAGAAAAGCTAAATGGGCTTGCCATATGGGCTGGCAACAAGGTTTCCATTTTCTCCAACTGCTTAATACGACTTTGCGCTTGCTTTGCTTTACTCGCTTTAGCTTTAAACCGGGTAATAAACGAATTGAGATGCGCTACTTTTTGCTGCTGCTTTTCATATTCAATGTTTTGCAAGCGAATACGTTCAGCGCGCTGGGTTTCGTAAGACGAGTAGTTACCGGTGTAGGTGATAAGCTTCTGTTGTTCAACACTGATAATTTGCGCAACCGTGTTGTCGATAAAGGCTTTATCGTGCGAAATCAGCAACAGCGTTCCCGCATAGCGTTGAAGCCATTTCTCTAGCCAAATGACGGCGTCTAAGTCTAAGTGGTTAGTAGGTTCATCAAGTAGCAGTAAGTCTGAAGGACAAAGCAGCGCTTGAGCTAGGTTTAGGCGCATACGCCAGCCGCCTGAAAAATCGCTAACTGGTGCGCTTAACTGCACATTGGTAAACCCCAGACCCGACAGAATGGTCGCTGCGCGAGCTTCCACGTCGTACGCTCCCGCTTGCTCGAGCTGCCCGTGAATTTGGCCAATCTCTACACCGTCGCCGCTTTTTTCAGCGGCTGCTAATTGCGCCTGTAGATTACGTAAATGTTTGTCACCGTCCACCACATAGTCTATCGCGGTCCGGTCAGTTGCTGGCGTTTCCTGTGCCACGCTTACAATTCGCCAGTCACTCGGTACGCTGCAGTCGCCAGCATCGACACTTAACTCACTTCTCAGCAGTGCAAAAAGCGTGGACTTTCCGCAGCCGTTGCTGCCAATCAGCGCTACTTTGTGGCCTGGAAAAACCTGCGCCGACGCCTCTTCTAGCAACATTTTTCGACCGCGAAGTAGCGATACATTTGAAAGCTTTATCATGAGTAACCTGTGATGGAACAAACTAGGGCGCGTATATGGTCTCCCCCGTTATTGCAAGAGT
>NZ_CACSIH010000143.1:0-7896 GCF_902705805.1 Alteromonas alvinellae
ACTAATCACGAAAGATCAACACGCCTTAGGCCTTCCCCTTTTCTTCCTGCCGGTGCTCTTTTCTCAAAAACGCATCAACAAGCCCCAGTTTAGTGAAGCAAACATGGGGCTTTAATTGTTTTGTTTATGTACTGTGTTTAGAGTACGCGCATTACCAAATTTTCACGCGTTCTTCTGGTGGTAAATACAACGCATCTTCTTCGGTCACGTTAAACGCTTCGTAGAATTCAGGTACGTTGCGAACAGCTCCGTTAGTGCGGAACTTCGTAGGTGAATGGGTATCGGTTTGTACTTGGCTGCGCAACGCTTCTTCGCGATATTTGCTTGCCCAAACCTGGCCGTAACCAATGAATACACGCTGATCGCCAGTGAAACCATCTAGTTCAGGGGCTTCTTCACCATCAAGGGACAGGTGGTAAGCTTTAAGTGCGATGCTGATGCCGCCAAGGTCGCCGATGTTTTCACCTAGGGTATATTCACCGTTTACGTGCAAGTCAGGCAGAACCTCAAACTGGTTATACTGTTCAATCAAGTTCGAAGTGCGTGCTTCAAACTCGCCGCGATCTTCATCCGTCCACCAGTTTCGCAGAACGCCGTCACCGTCGAAGGTTGACCCTGAATCATCAAAACCATGGCCAATTTCGTTTAGCGGAGGGTTGTAGTAAGCATTAACAGTTTGTGGTGTCATGCCCCATTCATGGGTCCACACTGGGCCACCTTGTTTCTTAAGCATTTCTTCATACAGCACGTCCGAAGAACGCTTAAGGTTTCCAAACAGGTCACTGGCATTAACTGTCAGAGCTGAATAGTCTCTCCACTGGTCTGGGTAACCAATTTTTACGGTAAACTTAGACAGCTTGTCTAGTGCTTGTGCACGAGTTTCATCTGTCATCCAATCAAGATTTTCGATGCTTTCTTTGTAAGCTAACAGCAGGTTATTAACCATTTCCATCATGCGGTCTTTCGCTTCAGGCGGGAAGTGCTGTTTCACATAAACCTTACCGATTAGCTCGCCAACGTGGGCATTTGAAAGGCTTACTGCACGACGCCATTGTGGCTGTTGCTCTTCAACACCGCGAAGCACTTTGCTGTAGAAATTGAAGTTTGCTTGATCAAGCTCGGCATTTAAGCGACTGGCTGAAGCATTTAACAAGCCCCACTTAAGGAACGTTTTCCAATCTTCCAGTGAAGTTTCTGCAATAACACCATCAATGTTTTGCATGTAGTCTTTTTGCAGGATGCCTAGCGAAGGAATGTCGCTAATCTCTGCTTCAGTAAGATAAGCGTCCCAGTCGAACTTAGGCATTAACGCTTTAAGTTCTTCAATCGTCAGTTTGTTATAGTTGGCAGCAAAGTTACGGGCCTGCTCTTTTTTCATATGTAGCTGAGCAATTTTAGTTTCAAGTGCGAACAGCATATCCGCACTTTCTTTAGGCGCGTCGAAACCCGCCAGCTCAAACATGGTTTGGATATGTTTAACGTAGGCATCGCGAATGGTTTGTGATGTTTCGTCGTCCTTGAAGTAGTACTCGCGCTCAGGAAGGCCTAAGCCCGACTGCCACGTGTACATCAAATATTCTTTCGGTGACTTGAGGTCAGGGTATTGAGTTAGGCTAAACGGTGTACCGTAGCCATAGCGAGCTGCATAAGCAAAGTACTCAGCAAGGTCGGTATAGTCTTCAATAGCATCAATCTTAGACAACTCAGGTTTAAGCGGCGTAACGCCAAGTTCGTTGCGGGTTTTCATATCCATATAGGCACGGTAAAAATCACCGACTTTTTGCTCGTCGCTGCCCGCTTTAAAGTCGCCTTCGGCAGACGATTTTATAATATCCATAACGTGATCTTGTGCTTCATCGCGAAGGATCACGAAAGAACCGTAGCTCGATTTATCTGCCGGTATTTCAAAATTATCAAACCACTTGCCGTTTACGTAGCGGAAAAAGTCATCACCCGGGTCAACAGACGGATCCATATTTTCTTTAATGACACCTGAAGAAAGCTGTTGTTGAGCCTCTTCGGTAGCCGCGCTCTGTGTCTGTTGTTCTGTGGTTGAATTTTGGGGGCTACAAGCCGTGAGGGCCAGTGCCACACTTAAGCTTAAAACGCTACGTAACATGTGGAGTTTTCCTTTTCATTTTATTAGGCGACATCTGAACTTGCCGCTTATTGTTTTTAGTGCGTTGCGAAACCTGTGCATTCCTTCTAAAGAATGTTATGGCGTATTGAGTGCACGTTTTTTTACTAATTCTTAGCATGACGGGGGGGATAGAAAAAGTGTTTATAGTGAAAATACACAGCTTGTAACAACTTGTAATACACAATTGGCTATAGTGGAAGCAGTTTGGATGCAGGTTATTCAGTTAAAAGGAGTGGTGTATGAAAACCAATGAAATTCCGTTTGATAGTGTTTCCCCGTGCGAGTATGCCGATGCGTTGCCCAAAGAACAGTTTATTGACTATGCCATAAAACCTCTGTGGTCAGGTATTCCGCGAATTGCCGGGCCAGCTTTTACCGTTAAGTGCGACCCAGGCGACCACCTCATGCTACATGCAGCTATTTATCGAGCGAATGCTGGCGACATTATTGTGGTTGAAGCCGATGATAAGTATGCGGTTGCTGGGGGCAATGTCTGTGCAATTGCTCAATCACGAGGCATTAAGGGGTTCGTGATTGACGGCGTTATTCGCGATATTGCAGAAACCAGAGAAAATCAATTTCCTGTGTTTGCGCGTGGTGTCGTGCCAAAACCCGGCGCAAAAAAATGTATTTCTCCACTCAACCAGCCAGTGCGTTGTGGCGGTGTCACCGTTAATGCAGGGGATATTATAGTAGCGGATGAAGAGGGGATAGCGGTTATTCCTCGTGAACAAGCGCAGCATGCTTTTGAGATCGCCAAGGCGAGAGGTGATAAAGATGCGGCAATGTCACTCAGTGAATGGCAAGCGCAGCATCAAGACAAAGTAGAGGCTACGCTCGCAAAATTAGGTTTCACTGATTAAAAATAGATGTCTTAGTAAAGCCACGCATAGCTGAACTTCATAAAGACTGCTTGCTCGGTGCGCAATAGGCCAGGATTTTCATCATCGGCAAACGCTGAATCGCCATAGCCAATGAATAGGCGCGAAAGTGGATTTATCATGTAAGAATACACCACTTGCGTGCCTAGGCTTCTATCTCGAGCATCTACGCGCATTAAGTAATTATCCGTATTGCGCTTGATATCGGCGTAAACCAGTGCAACGCGGATAAACTGTTCTGCACTAAACTGATAACTAAGTCGCAAGTCCGATAGGTTGGCTGTAAAGAGCATTTCATCGTTTACATCAATACGATTGTATTCATGACTCAGCGACGCTTCTAAATGCTGTCCCAAATTAAGGGTAATTGAAGGTTCTAGTAACACCTGATCGCCCAACCGGTCGTTTCTTAAGTCGATTCTGTCACCAATACGGGCAAAATTTTCAAAGTAGAGGGTACGGCTTGGCTGGGCTTCAAAATAGAAGGAAAATTGTTCTTCGGTAAAGCGCGTGGTATTGCCGTCAATGGCTAAACTAGCTCCATTGTGGCGTAATCCAACAGTATCTCTTTTTACCCACTGAAAATTAAAATAAGACTGGTAAGCAGCATTTAACTCTACTTGTGCCTGCATTTCGCGTTCAATAAGTTCACCGTCATCGTTGTGGGTGATATCCCAATCACCGCCGAACTCAAAGCGATTCCACCATTCATTCTCATTCCACCAGATATAGCCGCCGCCCAGCACGCTTTTATGCCTATCTACGGTGCTTTCAAAGCCCAGGTCAGCACGAAAGTCAGCTTGAGTGCTGGTACGATTGGCATAAACATACCAGTCGCGAACCTCGTGACGGTAATCAATCTTGTAGGTACTGCCCGAGAAAGTATCGCTTTCGCGCGTTCGTAGCGTGATCTCGTTAATATCCTCATTGGCACTACAGTCATTACTGCAAAAATCAGAGAACAATGTTTGTGGATATTGCGTTTGTGAGCGAAGTACCTGCACACGTAACGTATCGCTTGGCGTTATTTGATAACGGCTATCTAGGCCGGTAACAATATTGTGGTAATCCTCTGAGTGACGACCAGTAATTATTGCGCCTACGGAAAGGTCATCTGAAATATCGTATCGGTATCGGGCGGCTATATTGGTACTTTCTTCGTTAAGCCTTGCTACACTAGAGCCGAGATTTCCAGGCACTAAAAACGTGGTGCTTTCGTCGTTAGCAGCCAAAATACCAAAAGTATGGTTGTTCACACGCCCCGTTAGTTTTGTGCCGATGTCAGGTGCGCCTATATTACGGGTATAAACAAGATCGTATTGGGTACTGAAAAAATCGGCGTTTTCAAGAAAGAAGGGGCGCTGTTCAGGGAAAAATAGCGCAAACGGGTTGTTGATGCCGAGCTGTCCAGCGTCGGCTTCCACTTGAGAAAAGTCGGGGTTAACTGTGGCTTGCAGTAGCATGTCAGATGTTATGCCCCAGTTTACATCAACACCTATTTCTTGGTTGTCTTGATACCGCCAGTCTGTTGCATCTTGCGAGGGTACAGGTTCACGGTTACGGGCATAACCCGCTACCGCATAGGGCGTAATTGATAGGTTTTGACCTTGCTTTGCCGTTGCGAAACCCTCCATATCTCCCATTTGGCATAATCCGCATGCGTTATTTCTGTCAACGGGCCTATTAGAAATTCGAAGGTTATTCTCTCGCGGATAGAAACGTACAAACTCTGCGCGCCATCTCTTTGGGCCATCATTATCGAGAAAGTTCATGATGCGAAAAGGCAATGCGATCTCAACGGTATAGCCGTCTGGTGTTATTTGTGCTTGTGCGTCCCAAATCGCATTCCAACTATCGCTTTCACTCAACGTCATTTGGTTTTCGATGGCATCAGACTGTATGCCACGTGGGTTAACAAAGAACTGGTATGACAGACGGCTGTCGCCAAACGTATCTATTTTTATTCCAACTAAGTCGTTATCCCATACGTTGTCTCTATCTCGAAATAAGGCGCGTAATTGCGACGGGTCGTCGTCTTGCGCAGTAAATGCAATATATATGCTTTCGCCGTTTTCAAATATGCGCGCTGTTGTGAGTACGGGAGGCGTTGTATTCTCAAAAGGACGAGTAACAAATGTAAGGGGTACTTTAGTTGCTTCTTCCCACACAGCCTCGTCGATAATGCCATCAAGTTCTACTGTGCCTGCGATGAAAGGAACAACCAGCGAATCGCTGATATTGTCATCAGACGTTTCGGTAATGGTATTTTCCGACCGCTCTGTAACGATAGTGGGAGGTATTGAAATTTCTGCTGCTTGAGGTTGCTCGAGTGGTGTTTCTTGTAGTGGTGTTGCAAAGGCAGAGCCCGCAGACAGACAAACCGCAAAGGCATATGACGCAAAGATTGTACATACGCGCTTAAGCGCAGTATCGCCGCGCTTTACTAAAAAATTATCCATAATAATGTGTGTGATGTCGTTATTATTTTTTCCCGCGCAAAGTATGAATAAAAGCCAAGAAGACAAAAAGCAGCCTAATCGCAAATAAACGGATGCTTAACGTGTTTTCAATTTTTGCTTAAGTGAAATTGCAGCAAAACGACCGGCAAACCGAAGCGAAGAAATTGCACGTAACAAACCAAGGTATCACCGACAACGCGTGAACATTTAGTGTAGAATTGCGTACTTAGTAAGAGTGTATTAACCCTTGTATTAAAAAAATATATCGCAATGGAAAGTACACGCTAGTCACGTCATTGCTATCTAGCATTGGCAACACGCATTAGCCATCTGTCACTGAATAACTAACGAGTTCTACATGTTTTCATTTTTTGAAAAGCTAACCCAGCCTTTCCCTGACACGCCGCCTACCCAACCGCCAACAGGTATCGTTGCCTTTTGTAAGTACTATACGAAAGGCATGTGGGGCGTGATACTTACTGTTTCCGTACTTAGTGCCATTGTGGCCATGTTAGAAGTGGCGCTATTTGGTTTTCTAGGTCAGTTGGTTGACTGGTTCTCTGAACAAAGTCGCGAAACCTTTTTAGAAGACCAAAAATTTACCCTAATTGGCATGGGTTTAACCGTTCTCGTTTTTATTCCATTGTTTATTTTGTTGCGCTCGTTGTTTTCTCGTCAGTCTTTGATGGGGAACTACCCCATGCGCATTAGATGGCAGGCACATCGCTATTTACTTGGCCAAAGTTTAACCTTTTTCCACGATGAGTTTGCCGGCCGTGTGGCTACCAAAGTGATGCAGACAGCACTATCGGTACGAGAAACCGTGACCAAGGTTCTCGACTTGCTGGTGTATATCAGCGTTTATTTTATTTCTATGGTCGTGCTTATTTTCAGCACTGACTGGCGCTTAGCCATGCCGCTTATCGTGTGGTTTTTTGTGTATATCGGTATCTTGAAGGTGCTGGTACCAAAACTAAAAGAAGTTTCGCAAAAGCAAGCCGACGCCCGCTCATTAATGACAGGGCGCATTGTCGATAGCTATACCAATATCACAACGGTGAAGCTGTTTTCACATAGTCGCCGCGAAGCAGATTACGCTAAAGAAAGCATGGATGGTTTTCTTAAGACGGTTTACCCGCAAATGCGTTTGGTTACCGTGTTGGAGTTCTGCGTGGAAATGGCTAACGCCATTCTCATTTTTACTGTGGGCGCGCTCTCTGTGTATTTGTGGATGGAGAACATTGCGAGCCCGGGCGATATCGCCATTGCTATTAGTCTGTGTTTACGACTAAACGGTATGTCGCACTGGGTTATGTGGGAAGTATCAGGTTTGTTCGAAAACTTAGGCACGGTGCAAGATGGCATGAATACACTAGCGCAGCCTATTGCAGTAAAAGACAAGCCAAAAGCCGATGCGTTAAAGGTAAATGGCGGCGGGATTAATTTCGATAATGTGCATTTTTCCTATTCAGGTGCAGACAACAAACCTATTGATGTGTTCACTAACTTGGATTTAGCCATTAAGCCCGGAGAAAAAGTGGGTTTAGTAGGGCGTTCTGGGGCGGGTAAATCGACGCTGGTCAATTTGCTCATGCGTTTCTACGATACCCAGAGTGGTCGTATTGTTATTGACGGCCAAGATATTACTGAAGTAGGCCAAGAGACGCTTCGTGCTAAAATTAGCATGGTGACTCAAGATACCTCTCTGATGCATCGCTCGGTACGCGATAACATTCTTTACGGACGCACGGATGCGACAGAAGAAGATATGATTCGTGCAGCCAAACAGGCCGAAGCGCACGACTTTATTCTTACGCTTACCGATAGTTACGGCAGAACAGGGTACGATGCGCATGTAGGTGAGCGAGGCGTTAAGCTTTCAGGCGGTCAGCGCCAGCGCATTGCCATAGCTCGCGTATTGCTAAAAGACGCGCCTGTACTGGTGCTGGACGAAGCCACATCTGCGCTAGATTCAGAAGTTGAAGCGGCAATTCAAGCCTGTCTGGATAAAGTGATGGAAGGCAAAACCGTGCTGGCTATTGCGCATCGACTGTCAACCATTGCACAAATGGACAGGTTACTTGTTCTAGATAAGGGCAATATTGTAGAGCAGGGTACCCATGCGGAGCTTATTGCGCATAACGGGATATATGCAAAGCTTTGGGCACACCAAACAGGCGGATTTATTGGTGTTGAATAGGTAAGGCGCGAATTAGCGTTCAATCGCAGATGGGATGGATAAACCGCTTGTATCTTGAAAGTGGTTAAGTATAATACGCGTCCCTCCCTTGCGATACCGCACTTTCCTTAGAAAAGACGCACAACTCACAAGGGCAGTGTAAGTAAATTTTGTCTTATCGACACCACAGGGGTGTAGTTCGAATTGGTAGAACAGCGGTCTCCAAAACCGATGGTT
>NZ_CACSIH010000143.1:7903-23656 GCF_902705805.1 Alteromonas alvinellae
CGAGTCCCTCCACCCCTGCCAAATTTACTTAAACTAAGAATTTTTAAGTTGCGCATTTTTTAGATGCGTAAAACAACGACGCTGTAGTGCTAGGATCGTAACATGAGCGAAAAGACGGAAAATCAGTCCAATGCATTGGACATGTTTAAATGGGTAGTGGTTTTTGCACTACTTGCCGGTTTAGTAACCGCTAATACAATGTACGGTGAGATCTCGGTGCTATACCGTGCCATCGCGATTGTTGTAGTTGTTGGTATAGCTGGTTTTATCGCGGCAACTACCGAAAAAGGTAGCACCTTCTTGAGCTTTGCTAAAGAGTCTCGCACAGAAGTTCGCAAGGTTGTATGGCCAACTCGTCAAGAGGCAAACCAAACTACACTTATCGTGCTTGCAGCGACGTTAATCATGGCACTAATTTTATGGGGACTAGACGGCATCATCGTTCGTGTAGTTGGCTTTATTACAGGAATAGGAGCATAAGCGTATGTCTGAAGAAGAAGCAGTAAAGAAAAGATGGTACGTAGTTCAAGCCTATTCACAATACGAGTCTCGCGTTAAGAAGACCCTGCTTGAATACATCAAAATGCACAATATGGAAGACTACTTCGGTCAGGTACTAGTACCAACAGAAGAAGTAGTTGAAATGCGTGCAGGTCAAAAGCGTAAGTCTGAGCGCAAGTTCTACCCAGGTTACGTATTGGTAGAAATGGCGATGACAGAAGAGTCATGGCACTTAGTGAAAAGCGTACCTCGCGTACTTGGTTTCATCGGCGGCACATCTGATCGCCCTATGCCAATCACGCAGAAAGAAGCAGACGCTATCCTAAATCGTCTTGAAGAAAACGTTGATAAGCCAAGACCAAAGACGTTGTTCGAGCCAGGCGAAGTTATTCGCGTTATCGATGGCCCATTTGCAGACTTCAACGGTGTGGTAGAAGAAGTAGACTACGAAAAGAGCCGCGTAAAAGTATCGGTACTTATTTTCGGTCGTTCTACACCGGTAGACCTAGAATTTGGTCAGGTAGAAAAAGGCTAAGCCTACTCAAGCTACCGTATAGCATTTTTAAAAAGCCCCGTTTGACGGGGCTTTTTTGTATAAGGTCTTCGGTTAAAAGGCGAGAGCGTAAAAATACTGACCTTTCGATGGTTTTTTATTCTAATTAGCCCTTGCATAGTAATTAATCACCTTATATAATGCGCGCCCTTTTAAACGGAAACGGGAAGCCGATTGAGCAAATAATCTCTGTATTTGCGAGGCGTTAGACCCAAACAAGAGAGCATGTAAAATGGCTAAAAAAGTAAGCGGTATTATCAAGCTTCAGGTTGCAGCAGGCGCTGCTAACCCAAGTCCACCAGTTGGTCCTGCACTAGGTCAACACGGTGTAAACATCATGGAATTCTGTAAGGCTTTCAACGCGAAAACAGAAAGCCTTGAGAAAGGCGCTCCAGTACCAGTAGAAATTACTGTATACGAAGATCGCTCTTTCACATTCGAAACTAAGACTCCTCCTGCGTCTTACCTGCTTAAGAAAGCAGCGGGCATCAAGAGTGGTTCTGGCCGTCCTAACACTGAAAAAGTGGGTAAAGTTACTCGCGCTCAGTTGGAAGAGATTGCTAAAACTAAAGAGCCAGACCTTACTGCAGCTGATCTAGATGCAGCGGTACGCACTATCGCGGGTTCTGCTCGCTCAATGGGCTTGAACGTAGAGGACTAATCGAATGGCTAAATTAACTAAACGCGCTCGCCTAATCCGCGACAAAGTTGACTCTACTAAAGAGTACGAAATCAACGAAGCAGTAGCGCTTCTTAAAGAACTAGCAACAGCTAAGTTCGCAGAAAGCGTAGACGTATCTGTTAACCTTGGTATCGATGCGAAGAAATCTGACCAAAACGTTCGTGGTGCAACTGTACTACCTAACGGTACTGGTAAAGACGTTCGCGTTGCAGTATTCACTCAAGGTGCAAATGCTGAAGCAGCTAAAGAAGCTGGTGCAGACATCGTTGGTATGGATGACCTAGCTGAGCAAGTTAAGAAAGGCGAAATGAACTTTGACGTAGTAGTTGCTAGCCCAGACGCAATGCGTGTTGTTGGTCAACTAGGTCAAATCTTAGGTCCACGTGGCCTTATGCCTAACCCAAAAACTGGCACTGTAACGCCTGACGTTGCAACGGCAGTTAAGAACGCTAAAGCTGGTCAGGTACGCTACCGTAACGATAAGAACGGTATCATCCACGCTAGCATTGGTAAGATTGCGTTCGAAGCGAACCAAATTCAAGAAAACCTTGAAGCGCTACTTGAAGCACTTAAGAAAGCTAAGCCTTCTTCTGCTAAAGGTACATACATCAAGAAGATCAGCCTAAGCACTACAATGGGTGCAGGTGTTGCTCTTGATAAGGCTTCTGTAGGTCTTTAATTTCGCTGAGCTTAGGCTCATCGAAATCTCTTAAAGGTTATGGGTTGGAGCTGTGACAATTAGCAGTGCTAATAAGCAGCTCCCGTCCTAGACCGCAGGTGCGGTGTGGTGAAAGAGGTAAGAGAACTTTCACAGTCAACACACTGCTTAATACAACAACCTGCGCAGACGGTGGTTTGACTCAGACTCTCTGGGGTAACAAACACCGTAGAGCGGTATCAACCATGAGGGTTGGTATCAATCTGTGAACCCTGACGGCGTAAGCGGGTAACCGCAGACAAAGTCAGATACAAAGAGGTGAACTCAGTGGCACTAGGTTTAGCAGCAAAAAAAGAGATCGTAGCAGAAGTTTCTGAAGTTGCGTCTCGCGCTCTATCCGTAGCCGTTGCTGAATACCGTGGGATGGAAGTTGCAGAACTGACTGACCTACGTGTTAAAGCTCGTGAGCAAGGCGTATACCTAAAGGTTGTACGTAACACTCTTGCAAAGCGTGCTCTAGCAGACAGTCAATTTGCAGACTTAGACAGCGCCTTAACTGGTCCGCTTATCTATGGTTTCTCTATCGACGCACCAGGCGGTGCGGCACGTCTTTTCAAAGACTTCGGTAAGACTAACGATAAGCTAAAAGTTACAGCACTATCTATTGGTAGCGGTCTTCTTGGTCCAGAGAAATTGGACGCAGTTGCAGCACTACCTACCCGCGACGAAGCGCTTGCGAAACTACTTGCAACCTTCAAAGCACCAGTTGGGAAATTCGTTCAAACAATCAACGAAGTTCCTGGCAAGTTTGTGCGCGTATTGGCGGCGGTCAAAGACACCAAGTAATTGGCGTTTTTGGCATATTGATTTTTTTAACATTTTATACCCAGGAGTTTAGAGAACATGGCTCTAACTAAAGAAGATATCTTAAACGCAATCGCTGAAATGCCGGTAATGGAACTGGTAGAACTAATTGAAGCGGCTGAAGAGAAATTCAACGTATCTGCTGCAGCTGCTGTTGCTGTTGCTGGTCCAGCTGCTGGCGGCGACGCTGCTGCTGCAGAAGAAAAGACTGAATTCGACGTTGTAATGACTTCATTCGGTGGCAACAAAGTTGCAGTTATCAAAGCAGTTCGCGGCGCGACTGGCCTAGGTCTTAAAGAAGCTAAAGAAGTAGTTGAGTCTGCTCCTAAAGCAATCAAAGAAGGCGTAAGCAAAGATGAAGCTGAAGCACTTAAGAAAGAGCTTGAAGAAGCTGGTGCAGAAGTAGAAATCAAGTAATCTGACCTAGTCAGATTATTGCCTGAGACGGCAAGGCTGGTGGTTTTTTGAACCACCAGCCTTTTTGCGCTGTATAGTGTGTAGAAACTAACCCTTGGTTACACTACTTAAAGCGCCATTCGGAAATACCCATAAAAAGCATAAAAATCCAACAAGTTAACTAATAATTGGTTAAATTTTGTTGTATGCTGGTGTATCTGCCCGAAAAAGGGTTGTGGAAGTTTGTTGCTTAGTGCGCCATTTGAAACGCAGCTTTTAGCCCATAGCACGCGTTTTAAAGCATTTTGCAGCAGGTTGGGTCATAAATCAGCAGGCTGAGGAACCCATGGTTTACTCTTATAGCGAAAAGAAACGTATCCGTAAGGATTTTGGCAAACGCCCACAGGTATTGGAAATTCCATACCTTCTTTCAATTCAGCTTGATTCTTTCAAAAAGTTTATTGAGACCGATCCGGAAGCTCAATACGGTTTGGAAGCAGCATTTCGTTCCGTTTTTCCAATTAAAAGCTACTCAGGTAGTTCAGAGCTTCAATATGTAAGCTACCGCCTGGGAGAGCCCGTTTTCGACGTTAAAGAATGTCAAATTCGCGGCGTAACTTTCTCTGCTCCGTTAAGAGTAAAACTACGGTTAGTGTTGTTCGATAAAGACGCTGCGCCAGGTACCGTAAAAGATATTAAAGAACAAGAAGTGTACATGGGCGAGATCCCGTTGATGACTGAGAACGGTACGTTCGTTATCAATGGTACAGAGCGTGTTATCGTGTCACAGCTACACCGTTCACCTGGTGTATTCTTTGATCACGACAAAGGTAAAACCCACTCGTCAGGTAAAGTGCTTTATAACGCACGTGTAATTCCTTACCGTGGTTCGTGGTTAGACTTCGAGTTTGACCCGAAAGATAACCTATTCGTACGTATCGACCGTCGTCGTAAGTTGCCTGCAACGATTATCTTACGCGCACTTGAAATGACGTCTGAAGAAATCCTAGATACTTTCTTCGACAAAGTAAGCGTACGTATCGACAAAGACAAGCTAATGATGGAAGTGGTTCCAGATCGCCTACGTGGTGAGACGGCTGCTTTTGACATCATTGACGGTGAAGGCAACGTTGTTGTTGAAACGGGTCGTCGTATTTCTGCGCGCCACACGCGTGCACTAGAAAAAGCCGGTCTTACAGAACTTGAAGTTCCAGCCGATTACCTAATTGGCCGTGTTTACGCAGCTACTTATGTAAACGAAGACACAGGCGAAGTGATTGTAAGCGCGAATGACGAACTAACCCTTGAAAACCTAGCGGCACTTAGCCAAGCGGGCATCAAAGAGTTCGAAACGCTTTACATCAACGAGCTAGATCACGGTTCATACATTTCAGATACGCTACGTATCGATTCTTCAACTAACCGCCTTGAAGCACTCGTTGAAATTTACCGTATGATGCGTCCTGGTGAGCCACCAACGAAAGATGCAGCTGAAACCTTGTTCGATAACTTGTTCTTCTCTGATGAACGTTACGACCTATCTTCTGTTGGCCGCATGAAGTTCAACCGCCGTCTTGGCCGTGAAGAACTAATTGGTGCTGGTACACTAGATAAAGAAGACATTATTGCTGTAATGAAGCAGCTAATAATGATTCGTGACGGTAAAGACGAAGTAGATGACATCGATCACCTAGGTAACCGTCGTATCCGTTCTGTAGGTGAAATGGCAGAGAACCAATTCCGCGTTGGTCTTGTACGTGTTGAGCGTGCAGTTAAAGAGCGTCTAAGCTTAGGCGACCTAGACAACGTGATGCCACAAGATCTTATTAACGCTAAGCCTATCTCGGCTGCGGTTAAAGAGTTCTTCGGTTCATCTCAGCTATCTCAGTTCATGGACCAAAACAACCCGCTTTCAGAAGTAACGCATAAGCGTCGTATTTCTGCATTAGGCCCGGGTGGTCTTACACGTGAACGTGCAGGCTTCGAAGTTCGAGACGTACACCCGACTCACTACGGTCGTCTATGTCCAATCGAAACGCCGGAAGGCCCGAACATCGGTCTAATTAACTCATTGGCGAGCTTCGCGCGTACCAATGACTTCGGTTTCCTAGAAACGCCGTTCCGTCGCATTGTTGACGGTGTGGTGACAGACGAAATCGATTACTTATCTGCAATTGAAGAAGGTCAATTCGCAATCGCTCAGGCAAACATCGCGTTGACTGAAGCAGGCGAGTTGGTTGACGACCTAATTCCATGTCGTCACCGCGGTGAAACTACTTTGATGCCGAAAGAAGACATCAAATACATGGACGTTTCACCTCAGCAAATCGTTTCAATTGCTGCAAGCATTATCCCATTCCTAGAGCACGATGATGCGAACCGTGCACTAATGGGTGCTAACATGCAACGTCAGGCAGTACCAACACTACGCGCTGATAAGCCGCTAGTTGGTACCGGTATGGAAAGAACTATCGCGGTTGACTCAGGTGTTACTGTAGTTGCTAAGCGCGGTGGTGTGGTTGATTACGTAGATGCCAGCCGTATCGTTATTAAAGTAGACGAAGATGAAATGCTTCCAGGTGAAGCGGGTATCGATATCTACAACCTGACTAAGTACACACGTTCTAACCAAAACACGTGTATCAATCAGAAGCCTACTTGTAGTGTTGGCGACCCGATTGTTGCAGGTGATGTGCTAGCTGATGGTCCTTCAACAGACCTAGGTGACCTTGCACTTGGTCAGAACATGCGTATCGCGTTCATGCCGTGGAATGGTTACAACTTTGAGGATTCAATCCTTATTTCTGAGCGTGTAGCGCAGGAAGACCGTTTTACTACTATCCACATTCAAGAGCTTAGCTGTATCGCTCGTGATACTAAGCTTGGGCCAGAAGAAATTTCTTCTGATATCCCGAACGTGGGTGAATCTGCACTAAGCAAGCTTGATGAGTCAGGTGTTGTTTACATTGGTGCGGAAGTGAAAGGCGGTGACATCCTTGTAGGTAAAGTAACGCCTAAAGGTGAAACGCAGCTTACGCCAGAAGAGAAACTACTACGTGCAATCTTCGGTGAGAAAGCGTCTGACGTTAAAGATACGTCTCTACGTGTACCTAACTCTGTTCACGGTACGGTAATCGACGTTCAAGTATTTACCCGTGACGGTGTAGAGAAAGACAAACGCGCGCTAGAAATTGAAGATATGCAGCTACGTCAGGTTAAGAAAGACCTTACTGACGAGTTTGAAATTCTTGCAGACGGTATCTTTGCCCGTGCGCAAACTGCACTTCTACGTGCTGGTGTTGACCAAGCTAAGCTTGACAGCCTGCCGCGTGAAAAGTGGTTTGAAATCGCACTTAACAGCGAAGATGCACAGCTAGAGCTAGACCAAATTGCTGATCAACACGCTGAAATCAAACTTGATTTCGATAAGAAGTTTGAAACTAAGCGTCGTAAGATCACTCAAGGCGATGACCTAGCTCCTGGCGTACTTAAGATCGTTAAGGTTTACCTTGCGGTTAAACGTCACATCCAACCTGGTGACAAGATGGCCGGTCGTCACGGTAACAAAGGTGTTATCTCGACTATCCAGCCTGTAGAAGATATGCCATACGATGCTAACGGTACGCCGGTAGATATCGTTCTTAACCCACTAGGTGTACCGTCTCGTATGAACATCGGTCAGATCCTAGAAACGCACTTGGGTATGGCTGCACACGGTCTTGGTGTGAAGATTGATCGCATGATTAAAGAGCAGCGTGAGCTGGCTGAACTACGTGAGTTCTTGAAGAAGGTGTACGAGCTTGGTGAGAATCACCAAGAAGTTGACATCGATAGCTTCACAGACCACGAAGTACGTCGTCTAGCTGAAAACCTTCGTAAGGGTGTTCCAGTAGCAACGCCTGTATTCGACGGTGCACGTGAATCTGAAATCAAAGAAATGCTGAAGCTTGCTGATATTCCAGAAAGCGGTCAGATTTCATTGTTCGACGGTCGTACCGGTCGCGAGTTTGAGCGTCCAGTTACGGTTGGTTACATGTACATGCTGAAACTGAACCACTTAGTAGACGACAAAATGCACGCGCGTTCTACGGGTTCTTACAGCCTTGTTACACAGCAGCCTCTTGGTGGTAAAGCACAGTTCGGTGGTCAGCGCTTCGGTGAGATGGAAGTGTGGGCACTTGAAGCATACGGTGCAGCATATACCCTTCAGGAAATGCTTACTGTTAAGTCAGATGACGTTAACGGCCGTACCAAGATGTACAAGAACATCGTCGATGGCGACCACAGAATGGAGCCTGGCATGCCAGAGTCATTCAACGTACTACTTAAAGAAATTCGCTCGTTGGGTATCAACATCGAGCTTGAAGAAAAGTAATACGGCAATCGCCGCGTAATGTTATGAGATGGCCCGGTGCTTGCTCCGGGCTCTAGAGACTGACTCCGCTGGGAGAGTAATGTGAAAGACTTATTAAAGTTTCTAAAGCAACAAAACAAGACTGAAGAATTCGATAATATTCGAATCGGTCTGTCTTCACCTGACATGATCCGTTCATGGTCATTTGGTGAAGTTAAAAAGCCTGAAACAATCAACTACCGTACGTTCAAGCCTGAGCGTGACGGTCTGTTCTGTGCGCGTATCTTTGGTCCGGTTAAAGACTACGAGTGTCTTTGCGGTAAGTACAAGCGCCTTAAGCACCGTGGTGTTATCTGTGAGAAGTGTGGCGTTGAAGTTACACTGACTAAAGTACGTCGTGAGCGTATGGGTCACATCGAGCTAGCTAGCCCGGTTGCACACATTTGGTTCCTTAAATCACTTCCGTCTCGTATCGGCCTAATGCTTGATATGACACTTCGTGATATTGAACGTGTACTTTACTTTGAATCATACGTGGTTACAGAGCCAGGTATGACTACGCTTGAGCGCAGCCAACTTCTTAACGAAGAAGAGTACTTGGATGCACTTGAAGAGCACGGTGATGAGTTTGAAGCGAAGATGGGTGCTGAAGCAGTATTCGATCTTCTTACAGCACTAGACGTAGACGCAGACGTTGCGGCTATGCGTGAAGAGCTGCCTTCAATCAACTCTGAAACTAAGCGTAAAAAGATTACTAAGCGTCTTAAGTTGCTTGAGTCATTCCAACAGTCTGGTAACAAGCCAGAGTGGATGATCATGACGGTTCTTCCGGTACTTCCACCAGATCTACGTCCTCTAGTACCACTAGATGGCGGCCGTTTTGCAACGTCTGACCTTAACGACCTATACCGTCGTGTAATTAACCGTAACAACCGTCTTAAGCGTCTTCTAGACCTAGCTGCTCCAGACATTATCGTACGCAACGAAAAGCGTATGCTTCAAGAGTCTGTTGATGCGCTTTTAGATAACGGACGTCGTGGTCGTGCGATTACCGGTTCTAACAAGCGTCCACTTAAGTCGCTTGCAGACATGATTAAAGGTAAGCAAGGTCGTTTCCGTCAAAACCTTCTTGGTAAGCGTGTTGACTACTCAGGCCGTTCTGTAATTACCGTTGGTCCTACGCTACGTCTTCACCAGTGTGGTCTTCCTAAGAAGATGGCACTTGAGCTATTTAAACCGTTTATCTACGGTAAGCTTGAAGCACGTGGTCTAGCGACAACAATCAAAGCAGCTAAGAAGCTTGTAGAGCGCGAAGCACCAGAGGTTTGGGACGTACTAGACGACGTTATCCGCGAACACCCGGTACTACTTAACCGTGCACCTACACTTCACCGTTTGGGTATCCAAGCGTTCGAACCAACACTAATTGAAGGTAAAGCGATTCAGCTTCACCCGCTAGTGTGTGCGGCGTACAACGCCGACTTCGACGGTGACCAAATGGCGGTACACGTACCGTTGACAATCGAAGCACAGCTAGAAGCTCGTGCGCTAATGATGTCGACGAACAACATTCTGTCACCTGCGAACGGTGAGCCAATTATCGTACCTTCACAGGACGTTGTATTGGGTCTTTACTACCTAACGCGTGACAAAGTAAACGGCTTAGGCGAAGGCATGGTATTTACCAGCCCGAATGAAGCAGAAAAAGCATACCGTACAGGTAATGCTGAGCTTCACTCACGCGTTAAAGTACGTATTACTGAATATGACATCGATGAAGATGGCAACAAAACTGAGAAAGTAACACTGACAGATACTACTGTTGGTCGTGCGATTTTCTCATTGATCCTTCCAAAGGGTCTGCCATTTGAAATCATCAACCAAGCGATGGGCAAGAAGCAAATCTCAAAACTGTTGAATGCTTGTTACCGTACGCTAGGTCTGAAAGACACAGTAATTGCTGCTGACCAAATCATGTATACCGGTTTCCACTACGCGATGATCGCGGGTGCGTCTGTTGGTATCGACGATATGGTTATCCCTGCTGCTAAGAAAGACATCATCGATGCAGCGGAAGCAGAAGTTATTGAAATTCAAGAACAGTTCCAAAACGGTCTTGTTACCGCGGGTGAGCGTTACAACAAAGTTATCGATATCTGGTCAAATGCCAACGAGAAAGTTGCTAAGGCCATGATGGATAACCTTAAGACTGACATCGTAATTAACCGCGATGGCGAAGAAGAAGAGCAATCATCATTTAACTCTGTTTACATGATGGCCGACTCGGGTGCTCGTGGTAGTGCCGCTCAGATTCGTCAGCTAGCTGGTATGCGTGGTCTGATGGCTAAGCCAGATGGCTCAATCATCGAAACCCCAATTACGGCGAACTTCCGTGAAGGTCTGAACGTACTACAGTACTTCATCTCAACTCACGGTGCTCGTAAAGGTCTTGCGGATACCGCACTTAAGACAGCGAACTCGGGTTACCTAACGCGTCGTCTAGTAGACGTTGCACAAGACTTGGTAATCACTAACGACGACTGTGGCACATTCGAAGGTGTTCAAATGACACCACTAATCGAAGGTGGTGACGTTGTTGAGCCACTACGCGAGCGTGTACTAGGTCGTGTGGTAGCAGAAGATGTACTTAAGCCAGGTACTAACGAAGTACTAGTAGAGCGTAACGTTCTTCTAGACGAAGCGTTAGTAGACATGCTGGAAGCTAACTCAGTTGACCAAATCATGGTTCGCTCGGTAATCACTTGTGACAACGACTTCGGTGTTTGTGCGAAGTGTTACGGTCGTGACCTTGCACGTGGTCACATGGTGGGTAGCGGTGAATCGGTTGGTGTTATTGCAGCACAGTCAATCGGTGAGCCAGGTACACAGCTTACCATGCGTACGTTCCACATCGGTGGTGCGGCATCAAGAGCATCTGCTGAGAACAGCGTACAAGTTAAGACGGCGGGTAGCCTTAAGCTACACAATGCGAAATTCGTACGTAACTCTGACGGCAAAGTGGTTATCGTTTCTCGTTCAACAGAACTTACTGTTATCGACGAGCAAGGCCGTGAGAAAGAGCGCTATAAAGTACCTTACGGTGCTGTACTTAGCGTGGATGACGGTGCAACTATTGCAGCTGGCGACATTGTTGCTAACTGGGATCCGCATAGTCACCCAATCATCACTGAACGTGCAGCTAAGATTAGCTTCGCAGACATTGATGACTCTAACACCGAAATGCAGCAAGACGAGCTTACTGGTCTAACCCGTATCGTTGTTAAAGACCTTGCGAAAGTAAACTCTAAAGAGCCTAAGCTAATTCTTGAAAGCGACGAGTTCGGTCTTCAAGAAATTCGTCTTCCAAGCTTCACAACCATCGAAGCGAAAGAAGGCAAAGTGGCTAACGAAGGTGACGTGCTAGCACGTATTCCTCAGGAAAGCTCGAAGACTCGTGATATCACGGGTGGTCTACCGCGCGTTGCGGACCTATTTGAAGCACGTAAGCCTAAAGAGCCTGCAATTCTTGCAGAAATCTCAGGTACTATCGGCTTCGGTAAAGAGACCAAAGGTAAGAAGCGTCTTGTAATTACACCTGCTGAGGGTGACGCATACGAAGAGATGATTCCTAAGTGGCGTCAGCTTAACGTATTCGAAGGTGAGAAAGTGGAAAAAGGCGAAGTTATCGCTGATGGTCCGGAGTCTCCACACGATATCCTACGTCTACGTGGTATATCAGCAGTAGCAAACTACATCGTGAACGAAGTTCAGGAAGTATACCGTCTACAGGGTGTTAAGATTAACGATAAGCACATTGAAGTAGTTATTCGTCAGATGCTACGTAAGTGTATTATCACTAACCCAGGCGATACGCAGTTCCTTGAAGGCGAACAGGTTGAAGTATCGAACGTGAAAGTGGCTAACCGTGAAATTGAAAAACACGGCAAGATCCCAGCGCAGTATGAAACACAGCTGCTTGGTATCACTAAAGCGTCACTGTCTACTGAGTCATTTATCTCAGCGGCATCGTTCCAAGAAACAACACGTGTTCTAACTGAAGCTGCGGTTCAAGGTAAAGAAGATGACCTACGCGGTCTGAAAGAAAACGTAATCGTTGGTCGTCTAATTCCAGCGGGTACAGGTTTCGCTTACCACGAGCGCCGTGCACAAAAACGCAAAGAGCAAATCGAAGAAATGTCAGTTTCTGCTGCTGAAGCAGAACAGGCACTAACCGAAGCGCTTAACGCAGGTGCAGACGAAGATACTGCCGAATAAGGCAAGATCATAGGAGTACGTTAACGTACTCCTAACAATTTGGCAGTCATGTTGTACAGATTGCAGATAAATTAACTGCTTAACCTTTGTACACCTTGACAGTCAGAGCGATGATCTTTAATATTCCGCGACCCGATTTTGGATAGCCATCAAGTGGCTCGATAAACGGTCGCGGTTTTTTGTATCAGCGCTCAGTGAATGTTGACGAGCACAATGTTCACAAACAAGCGCGATTAAGCAATTAATCGCATTAATATGGACCCAATCACAGTGATTGGGTTTTCGTAGTTTTTAATCAGGAGCTAGTTAATGGCAACAGTTAACCAGTTAGTGCGCAAGCCGCGTAGAAAGCCCGTTGAAAAAAGCAACGTAGCTGCTCTACAAGCTTGTCCACAAAGACGTGGTGTATGTACTCGTGTATATACTACTACGCCTAAGAAACCAAACTCTGCACTACGTAAAGTATGTCGTGTACGTCTAACTAACGGTTTTGAAGTTTCTTCATACATCGGTGGTGAAGGTCACAACCTACAAGA
The DNA here is from genome assembly GCF_902705805.1 of Alteromonas alvinellae. NCBI lineage: Bacteria > Pseudomonadati > Pseudomonadota > Gammaproteobacteria > Alteromonadales > Alteromonadaceae > Alteromonas > Alteromonas alvinellae. The sequence goes on from NZ_CACSIH010000143.1 coordinate 20,723, forward strand.
GCACAGTGTAGTACTTATCCGTGGTGGTCGTGTTAAAGATCTACCAGGTGTTCGTTATCACACAGTTCGCGGTACTCTTGACTGCGCAGGTGTAAACGATCGTAAACAAGCCCGTTCTAAGTACGGCGCGAAGAAGCCTAAGTCATAACGGTTCTCCGTTAGTAAGGCCAAACTGAAGTTTAAGAGTTTTGGGTTTTCCCTGAATTCATACGGAGAATAGAAAATGCCAAGAAGAAGAGTCGTAGGTCAACGTAAAATCCTACCAGAGCCAAAATTTGGTTCACAACTGCTTGCGAAATTCATGAATGTCGTAATGCTCGACGGCAAAAAGTCAGTCGCTGAAAAAATCGTTTACGGTGCGCTTGATATTGTTGCTGAAAAAACCGGCAAAGCACACCTAGATATCTTCGAGGAAGCGCTTGATAACATCCGCCCAACAGTAGAGGTTAAGTCTCGTCGTGTTGGTGGTTCAACTTATCAGGTTCCAGTTGAAGTACGTCCAGTTCGTCGTAACGCGCTAGGTATGCGTTGGATGGTTGAAGCTGCACGTAAACGTGGCGAAAAGTCTATGGCACAACGCCTAGCGGCTGAAATGCTAGACGCAGCAGATAATAAAGGTTCAGCGGTTAAGAAACGTGAAGACGTTCACCGTATGGCCGAAGCAAACAAAGCGTTTGCTCACTACCGTTGGTAATCAACGTTATTTAACTGAGAGAGATTTATGCCTCGTAAGACCTCGATTGAGCGTTATCGCAATATTGGTATTGTGGCTCACGTGGACGCGGGTAAAACCACGACCACAGAGCGTGTTCTGTTTTATACAGGACTGTCTCACAAAATCGGTGAAGTGCACGATGGTGCTGCTACCATGGACTGGATGGAGCAAGAGCAGGAGCGTGGTATTACTATCACGTCTGCTGCAACGACTTGTTTCTGGTCTGGTATGGAGCAACAGTTCGATCAACACAGGATCAACATCATCGACACCCCTGGACACGTTGACTTTACTATCGAAGTAGAGCGTTCATTGCGTGTACTAGACGGTGCAGTGGTTGTTTTCTGTGGGTCTTCTGGGGTAGAACCTCAATCAGAGACAGTCTGGCGACAGGCTGACAAATATCAAGTGCCACGCCTTGTGTTCGTTAATAAGATGGACCGGGCTGGCGCTGATTTTGAACGTGTTGTGGGTCAAATCCGCAAGCGTTTAGGCGCAAACTGTGTTCCGATTCAAATCAACATGGGCGCTGAAGAGAATTTCCATGGCGTCATCGACCTTGTGAAGATGAAAGCCATCAACTGGAATGAAGAAGACATGGGTATGACATTTACCTATGAAGACATTCCGGCTGAATATTTAGATACCGCTGAGCAGTACCGTACCGAAATGATCGAAGCGGCTGCAGAAGCATCTGATGAGCTAATGAATAAATACTTGGAAGGTGAAGAGCTTTCTGAGGAAGAAATTCGTTCAGGCCTTCGTCAGCGTACGCTGAACAACGAAATTGTTCTTGCCACCTGTGGCAGTGCCTTCAAAAACAAAGGTGTTCAGGCAGTACTAGACGCGGTTATTCATTATCTTCCGTCTCCAACAGAAGTTAAGGCCATCACAGGTGTACTTGACGACAAAGACGAGACAGAAGCAGAGCGTCATTCAAGCGACGATGAGCCGTTTTCAGCGCTAGCATTTAAAATAGCGACAGACCCATTTGTAGGTACGCTAACCTTCTTCCGTTGTTACTCTGGTGTAGTAAACACGGGTGATACGGTTTACAACCCTGTTAAGGGCAAGCGTGAGCGCTTTGGTCGTATTGTGCAAATGCACGCGAAAGACCGTGAAGAAATTAAAGAAGTACGCGCAGGTGACATCGCTGCGGCCATTGGCCTTAAAGATGTAACAACCGGTGATACGCTTTGTGACCCTAACCATGTTATTACGCTAGAGCGTATGGAGTTCCCAGAGCCGGTAATTTCAATTGCGGTTGAGCCTAAGTCGCAAGCTGACCAAGAGAAAATGGGCATAGCCCTAAGCAAGCTTGCAGCTGAAGATCCGTCATTCAAAGTTAAAACTGACGACGAGACAGGCCAGACAATTATCTCAGGTATGGGTGAACTTCACCTTGATATCATTGTCGACCGCATGAAGCGCGAATTTAAAGTTGAATGTAACGTAGGTAACCCTCAGGTTGCTTATCGTGAAACCCTTCGTAAATCTGTTGAAGTTGAAGGGAAGTTCGTTCGTCAGTCAGGCGGCCGTGGCCAATTTGGTCATGTATGGCTGCGCATTGAGCCTCAAGAAGAAGGTTCAGGCTACGAATTTGTGAACGAAATCGTCGGTGGTGTGGTACCAAAAGAGTTCATTCCAGCGGTCGATAAAGGAATTCAGGAGCAGATGCGAAGTGGTGTTCTTGCAGGGTATCCAGTACTTGATGTAAAGGTTACCTTGTTCGACGGTTCATACCACGATGTTGACTCTTCTGAAATGGCGTTTAAGATCGCCGGCTCTATGGGTTTCAAAAAAGGCGCCGCAGAAGCAAATCCGGTGTTACTTGAACCCACAATGAAAGTTGAAGTGACTACTCCAGAAGACTGGATGGGTGATGTAGTTGGTGACATTAATCGTCGCCGCGGCATGATCGAAGGTATGGAAGATGGCGTCGCAGGTGTTAAAATAATACGTGCAAAAGTGCCGCTTTCAGAAATGTTTGGCTACGCAACTGATTTGCGTTCACAAACACAAGGTCGTGCTTCATACTCAATGGAGTTCTTCAATTATTCTGAGGCGCCGAACAATGTGGCGCAGGCTATTATTGAATCTAGAATTTAATCTAAATGAAGGTTCGGTCCGGTCTATTGGTGGGTCGGACTTTTAACTTAGGAAACGAGAAAAATGGCAAAAGAAAAGTTTGAACGTACGAAACCCCACGTAAACGTGGG